>CALMNI010000084.1 GCA_937868555.1 uncultured bacterium
TCTGAGTAACAGATTGCTGAATACTCAGATCCCCCGATCAAGTCGGGGGATGACAATGAAACATAAATAAAAATATGGAAAACCAAAATATGCAAAATGATTATCAAGCCATGCCTCCGCATCCAGCCATGTCCGATGGCCGGCAAAGTGACGAAGGCGGAGTAATGATTTCTAAACAAAAACTCATGGCCTTGCGTTCGCTTGTTTCTAACTTGCGCCAATCAAGCGAAGCTTTGGCAGATTTTCTTTCCGGCCTTGGCGGCTTTGACCGTTTCATGCCCTATGCAACTGATACCGCGCAACCAATGCCAAACATTGATAAAGTAATTGAAGGTATTTTTGATGGTGAAAAAATGGTTGGCGCTGACGGCAAACATTATCTCGTCCCTATTAACTACGCTTCTAAATCAAAACTCGTCGAAGGCGATTTGTTGAAATTATCCGTTACCGACCAAGGCACCATGATCTATAAGCAAATTGCTCCTATTGATCGCTTGCGCCTCTCCGGTGTCCTTGAGCAGTCTGCGACCGGTGAATGGACGGTTTCGGCCGGCAATCGCCGTTTCCGTATTCTCGGCGCCAGCGTTACTTATTTTAAAGGTGAAAATGGCGATGAAGCTGTTGTCTTAGTCCCGAAAACTGGCGAGTCCCGCTGGGCCGCCGTTGAACATGTTTTTAAGAAATCATAAGTAAAGGTCTTATATTGTCATTTCGAGTTCGCCGCGTTAGCGGCGGGCGAGAAATCTTTGTATTCATAAAAGATTTCTCACCTGTCGCCTTCGGACGACAGGTTCGAAATGACATTCGCTTATATGTGCTACCCTTGTTTAATTGACGCATAACTCCTATAATAGACTCGTACTAAATTTTTCCATGCCTACTCTTTATAGAAAATACCGTCCCCAAACCTTCGCTGAAGTAGCTGGTCAAGAACCCATTAAAGTAACATTGGGTTTTGAAGTTACTGCCGAACGGCTTGCGCACGCTTATTTATTTTGCGGCCCGCGCGCTATTGGTAAAACGACCATGGCGCGTCTTTTGGCAAAATCAGTTAATTGCTTAAAGCGTAAAAAGGGGAGTGCTGATCCTTGCAATGCTTGTGCGACCTGTAAAGAAATAACCGAAGGCAGCTCTTTGGACGTTATTGAAATTGACGCCGCCAGCCATACCGGTGTTGATAATGTTCGCGAAACAATTATTGCTTCGGCCCGCTTAGCGCCTTCCCATTCAAAGTACAAAGTATTTATTATCGATGAAGCGCACATGCTCTCGACGGCTGCCTTTAACGCGCTTTTGAAAATAATGGAAGAGCCGCCGGCTCATGTTATTTTTATCTTGTGTACGACCGAAGCGCATAAATTACCAGCAACGATTGTATCTCGCTGCCAGCGTTTTGATTTTAAAAAGATTCCGTATGCGGAAATTATAAAAAAATTGGGACGTATTGCCGCTGAAGAAGATATAAAAATTGAAGCGCCAGTTATTGAAGCGATTGCCCGCCATTCGGGCGGACATATGCGCGATGCGGAAAGTTTATTAGGGCAAGTGATTGCTTTGGGCGGAACGGCTTCGTCGCTTAAGGGAAAGCTTATTACCTTAGCCGAAGCGGAATTAATAATCCCGCGCAGCTTAATTACGGAAGCAGTGGAACTTTTAGAATTTTTACTGAGCCGCGATGCCTCGAATGCGATTGCTTATATTAACCGCTTAGCCGATGATGGCGCTGATTTAAAAACACTAGCTTCGGAAGTAGTTGATGTTATGCGCAGCGCGATGTTAACAAAAATTAATCCTGCCTTAGGCAGTAATACAACCTTGCAATTCGGCGAGGGGATTGAGAGCCGCTTAGTGGAGATGCTGCCGAAATTAGAAGCCAATGAATTATCGCTTATGATTGAGCGTATGTTGCTTGTTGGCCGCGAAATCAAGGACGCTCCTTTACCGCAGCTGCCCTTTGAGTTGGCGATTGTTGATTTGTGTTTTGGAGCAGTTTCTTCTAGCGAAAGCTCCTCAATGCCCCCTATTTCTCGTCCGCCCCAGCCAATGCGTTCTGCTCCCGCTCAAAGCGCCCAAAATGCCCCTAAGAGCGAGCAAAACTCCTCTGAGCCTGCCTTGACCTCAGCGGCCTTAATGGATGCTTGGCAGGAGCTTTTAGTGCGTATTCGGCCGCAAAACCATTCCCTGGCCTTTGTCCTTAAATCGGGCCAGCCGGTTGGAATGGAGGGGTCTAATATTAAATTGGCTTTTAAGTATAAGATTCATCATGACCGCATGAATGATCCGGCGATTCGCGGCCTTGTTGAAGCGCAATTGCGGGAGATTTGCGCCCGTCCGGTTGGGCTTATAACCATACTTGACCCGGAATTAGTTTTAGTAGATAATACTAAACCGGAGCCGTATGATCCGGAAACAGCCCGTATTGCTGGAGCAGCGACGGAAGCGGCCGGCATTGATTCAACGGTTATTGATAATTTGCTGAAAACGTTTGGGGGAAAAATAGTTAGTTAAATTTTTAATTTTGTAATTTTTAATTTTTAAATAATTT
>CALMNI010000085.1 GCA_937868555.1 uncultured bacterium
CCAAAGCAGTCAACCGCACTTTGGGGTTAGGACGGCTATTACACCAATGCTTAACATTATAATTAGTTTGTCCGTGTCGGATTACAATAAGTTTCATGCCAATACTATTAATTAATAATTTTTGATACAGCGTACAGAAAGACTAAAATCAGCGACTGTCCGCCCGCGTGCTATACTCGCCGATCCGCTAAAAATATAGCGGTACCAATACGAGTTGGGCAAATCTCCTGCTGTTGACGACCATATACTAGCATTATTGCCCCGAAAAGCAAAACTATCATCGCTGCCCCGCTGACCGGCATATGCCATATTAAATCCCAACATTCCGCCGAGCTTTAACTTATTACCGGCGCCATCGCAACCCCAGCCATTGCGCAAGGGATTACAGGTGTTAGGAAAATCATTGGCGTAGGCATCCAAAATAGCTAATTCGCTATCCGTTGGAATATGCCAACCAAAGGGACAAATACCCTGCGCCCCTTCGCTTCCCCCGTTAAGAATAATGTCAGGTTTATAAAGACCGCCATCTGTTGCGCAATTAGTCTCTTGATTATTATAGCAAGAACGCCCTTTCCCATTATCGGCCGCTGAAGCATCAGCGCAGGGTTTTGTTCCGTCATTTATGCAATTGCCATTAGGAAAGCTTTTGGTACGTAGATTTTCCGCTAACCAGCATTGTCCTCCGATGGAAACGGCGCTATACGCATTGCCATCGCTATCTCTCACGCTTAATTCATTGCAGGGCAGGCATGATCCATTTTCACAAACATTAATGCCTTTTTTTAGACGTCCTTTGTCGCTGCCTAAACAAAAAGTGACTTGATAGGTAGCAGACCCGGGTACTGCTTCATACAAAAAATTACGATCCAAACAATCGCCGTCCTTGCGCGGGTAGGTATTTTCCGGAACTGAATCTAAGTATGTTCGAGCGCCATCGCTTAAAGGAGCTGAAGATGTAACCAAGGTCGGATACATACCCGCTCGGTTATAATAAAATTCCAAGGCCGTAACAACTTGCTGCACATCAGACACGCGGCGAATATCCCGGCTTGATACGCGCGCCCCGGCCGTTACCACCATTGTTAAAGATCCTAAAAGACCTATGATGGCCATAACAATTAATAATTCAACCAACGTAAATCCCTTGTTGCGTAATTTATTCATACCTTTAGTATACCACAGCTTATATATCACCAATAAAAAAACCGACTCCCAAGGGAGCCGGTTTTTCGAACTGTTTTAATTCTTAACACATCGCAACGAGAAAGCTCCGTTAAAGGTCTCTCCGTTCCAGCCACCTGCACCAGGATAAAAAACCGTTCCAACCGTTGACCGAGTATTGGTAAGCACCCTTGCTTTGAATCCGGGGCCATAACCGGCGCCGATTTCATTTTCATCAATAGGCCCCATATAATTACTCCAGTACACAGCAAACTGATTTGGGGCTCTCGGAACAGCCCCCACGTACCCGCCGCCCGGCTTATAGAACCCAGTCATAGTTGAATGGAGGGGACCATTCTTCATTTCGTCACCTGCTGGCTGACAGATAAAACCTAGGAATGCCTGGCTGAAGAAGGGGCCAAAGGTTCCGAAA
>CALMNI010000086.1 GCA_937868555.1 uncultured bacterium
TAAACGTAGGAGGCAGACGCTGGATAAAAAATGCTGATGATATTCCGGAACCATGGAAAGAAAACATACAAAAACATGCGGAAAAAGAAAATGATCGCCACCACTTTATTCTTTTTGAAATTTCGCGCGTATGGAATCATGGGCACTTTTCTTTAAACGGAAACACAAAATAATGTATTAAATGCTTTTTATTTAAATCCATACAAGTATATTATATTGTATGGATTTTTTTATTTGACATACCAAGGCTTTCCCATTAAAATAGAGGCAAATTACAAAACAATTTTTCGTTCATTAAAATGAGGATTTAATCATGGCCCACGTCATTACAGACGACAGCCCGCCAGCCAGCAGAAGAAAAGCCGTTTCTGTTGACGCTATTTTTACCTGGCCTACCGCCGTTAGTTTTTTCCGGATAATAATGGTCCCTTTTATTATTTATTACAAAAGTATAGGGGAGCATGCCTTAGCGGCATTACTAACATTTCTAGCCGGCATAAGCGACGCAGTAGATGGGGGACTAGCAGTACTCCTAAATGCTAAGACAAAATTCGGCGCCTGGATAGATCCCATCGCCGACAAGTTGTTGCATCTTATAATATTCTACTTCATGCCAGTAATAGGTCTTATTACGATCATTACTGAAATAATTGGCAAACAATTATCAACACCAGTAAGGGAAATTTATAAGCAGAGAGGGGAAATGCACTACATTGCCCGCTACAGCAAAGGTATTACCTTTTGGCAAATAATAGCACTAATTGTATTTTGCTTATACGAGGATTTCGAGCTGCACGCGGCACTATCCATCGCCGCGCTTTCTCTGTGGCGACTATTCATATATAGAGCAGAATATAATCGCGTTGTTGCTGACGGAGCTCTTAACCGTTTTGATACAGTCCCTAACTATCTAACAATAACCGGGCTATATCTCATACCGCTTATACTCTATGTCTATTCATTAGATTTAGAGGTTTCCCTGCGTTGGATAGTGATGGCATTGTATTTCGTTATAGCATGGCCTACGGATTTCTTTGATGGCTTAGCTGCAAAGCTTTTAAACCAGCGATCACACATAGGCGAAGTTCTCGATACCGTCCGCGATGTTGGCTTAAGTATTTTAGGAATGTGGATGTTTGATCGAGAAGCAATTCTTTGGCTCATACCTTCACAATCATTAAGCTTATATTTCTACTCTCAAATTAAGAAAATAACACATAAACATGTTATTCCTAAACTAAGCCGAGTAATAACATTTATTTTAGCCGTTATCCTGGGTTTAATTTCACTGCATACTTATTGGGTAGAGGTTGACTTTCTTGGCATCTTAAACTTTCTAAGGTCTCTTATTCCTCAAGAGAGGTTAAAGATATTAATAATTATTTTGCCAGTATGCCGAGCAATGGTCTATGGCTATGAATTAGTCAAAGTTATTCTGAATAAAGAACGTCACGAAATAGCACCGTATGATGATGAAAGATAAACAGGGGACAGTAGAACCCCTAAATGACTAAAATAAT
>CALMNI010000087.1 GCA_937868555.1 uncultured bacterium
TGGAGCCTCATGATGGACGTGTGACATATTTTCCATAAGGTTTAGTTAATGTTAATTGCCCAGTAATAATGAAATTATAGCGGTTAGACCCAAGTAACGCAAGCGACGACGTCATTATCTTCTTTAAAGCGCATCAAACGTATACCTTGGGTATCGCGACCCAGCTCATTTACTGATTTGAAGGGCAAACGAATGACCTGTCCTTTAGAAGAAATAATAAGCAAATCACGCTCAGCCATATAATCCGTATTAATAACGTAGGCGTTGGTCAACAAACCAGTTTTTGAAGTTACTTTGGCCGTTTTAATGCCCGATCCGCCGCGCGATTGGACTTTATACAAGGAGAGCGGAGTACGTTTTCCATAACCATTAGCCATTACGGAAACAACTTGGTATTTCTTTAAAGCTTCTTTGTCATTACCAATAACTCCCATGCCAATAACATTATCGCCTTTCTTAAGGCGAACGCCCATTACACCCGACGCATTGCGTCCCATAGGCCGAACATCGCTTTCTTTAAAACGAATCGCTTGACCGTTCGCGGTAATGAGCTGAATTTCATCCTTGCCCGAAGTTGGTTTTGCCCAAATCAATGCATCATCATCGCGCATTTTCAAAGCAATCAAGCCGGAACGGCGAACTTTTGAAAACTCATCAAGCGGAACTTTTTTAACTACGCCTTTTTCAGTAGCAAAGAATAAGAAGGCGCTTTTAGCAAGCTTATCTAAAGGCAAAACAGAAGTCACCTTTTCATCCCCCGGAAGCTGCAAAAAGTTAACAATTGCCTGCCCTTTGGCCGTACGCTGCGTTGCCGGTATCTCATATGTTTTAAGCTGAAATACCCGGCCGCGGGTCGTAAAGAATAAAATATCGTTATGCGTCATGGTTGTGAACATGAACTCAACCATGTCCTCTTCTTTAGTGGTCAATCCAATAACTCCCTTGCCGCCGCGCGCCTGGACTTTAAACGTATCGGGGGCTAAACGCTTAATATAGCCATCGCGAGTCATCATGACCATTGCTTCCTCATTAGGCACTAAATCTTCAGTATTAAATTCCTTAATACCGTGACTGATAAGCTTGGTTCGGCGTTCATCGCCAAACTTTTCCGATAATTCATTAATATCAACTTTGATAAGCCCTAAAATTCTTGTACGCGAACTAAGAATAGCCTCTAATTCTTTTATCAATTTACGCTTTTCCTTTAATTCATTTTCAATATTCAAGCGTTCGAGGTTTGCCAAGGAACCGAGCTTCATTTCAACAATGGCAAAAGCTTGACGATCAGACAATTTGAATTTCTTAATCAAATTAAGCTTGGCTTCTTCCCTATCCTTTGATGATTTAATAACCTTAATAACGGCATCAATATTATCAAGCGCAATCATTAAGCCTTCCAAGATATGCGCCCGATCGCGCGCCTTTTCTAACTCAAATTCAGTGCGGCGGCGGATAACGTTTTCCCTATGCTTAATATATTCTTCTAAAACAGTTTTCAAATTAAGGACGCGAGGCTGAATCCCATCAACCAATGCCAACAAATTGACATGGAAGGTTTCTTGAAGCTGTGTCATCTTATACAAGCTATTCAAAATCTTTTTTGGAAATGCGTCTTTTTTCAAATCAATAACGACACGGACGCCGTCTTTATCAGACTCATCGCGCAAATCCTTAATGCCTTCCAATTTTTTCTCTTTCACTAAGTCAGCAATCTTTTCAACCAAGGTCGCTTTGTTTACCTGAAATGGAATTTCCGTAATAACAATTTGAAAACCACCGCTTTTTGTTTCAACCACTTCGGCAACGCCGCGCATAACAATGCCGCCCTTGCCGGTTGTATATGCTCGGGCAATCTCTGATTGGTCATAAATAATGCCACCAGTAGGAAAATCAGGGCCTTTTACAAATTGCATTAAATCTTCAATCGTCGCATCAGGATTATCAATCAAATGGCCGATGGCGCCGCATAATTCGCCTAAGTTGTGCGGCGGGATGTTCGTCGCCATACCAACGGCGATACCCATGCTTCCATTCAACAATAAGTTTGGCAAACGAGCTGGCAATACGCGCGGTTCTTGCTGCGAACCATCGTAGTTAGGAACAAAATCAACAGTCTTCTTATCAATATCGGCCAATAATTCTTCGGATATAGCCGCTAATTTTGCTTCGGTATAACGCATAGCGGCAGCGTTATCTCCATCCATTGAACCGAAGTTACCTTGGCCGCGAACGAGCGGATAGCGCATAGAGAAATCTTGCGCCATGCGCACCATAGAATCGTACACGGCCGTATCGCCATGCGGGTGATATTTACCAAGCACTTCTCCGACGACGGTAGCTGATTTGCGGAATTTTGCATTAGGGCGCAAACCGAGATTCCACATTGCGTATAGAATACGGCGGTGCACCGGCTTAAGACCGTCACGAACATCGGGCAAAGCACGGGCAACGATGACGCTCATCGCGTAATCAAGATAAGAACGGCGCATTTCCTCAACAATGGGCTGAGCTTCAAGCGTACCGACATTATTAAGCGTAATATCAATAGCTGGTCCCTCGCCTGCGGCGGGAAGCTTCGGTTCTTTCTCGGATTGTTTTTTTACTTTCTTAGAAGGCATGTGCTTAAAATTAACTATTATTCAGGCAGTGTCCCCGGAATTGCCGAGGAGCTGGGAGAACGTTTTATTTCTTGCTGCGCAGCTGCGCGCAAAGCTTCTGCTACATCATCAGTGGCAGGAGTTGCCGTCGCGGTAATAGGTTCATTGGCGATAGTTTTTAATTCGCCGATTTGGCCTTTGACATCCGACAATGTTGCTGATAATTCTTCTTTTAATTTTCCAAAGTCTTGTTGATTGGCAGCATTTTTCGGGGAACTGGCCATCGTGGCATTGATGATAGTTTTTAAATTCAATATCCAAGCAACAAGTAATATTGAGACAACCACTGTAACTCCCAAGATCATAAATAAACGTTGATGGCGGCTGCGAGAAGCTGGGGCTGTCAACCCAGGATGATGAACCGCATGCCCATGCGCCAAAGAAGGAGTAAACACCGGCGCTTGAGGAACCACGGTAGGACTCTTCGAACGACGCGTGCTCGGACGGCGCGCAATCTTCTTTTTAGGGCTGCTAACGGCCTTGGCACGAGGCATATTAAAAACTTAAAATGACCAGCTCCATATCTTCTTGGGGCAAATCCTTTTTAACAATTTTCAATTTTTCTTCTTGGCGCGGCTTTACAGCAATTGCTTTCAAGAATGCGTCCAGCGAACCTAAATCAAACTTAAGTCCCGGCACCTTATAATGCATAGGAATAACAATGCGCGGTTCGATTTGGTTAATGACGCTGACCGCCTTTTGCGCATCAATAGTATATACTCCGCCAACCGGAATCAGTAAAATATCAGTACCCTCGAGCGACTCCAATTGCTTGTTATCTAATTCATGCCCAAGATCGCCTAAGTGCGTAATTGATAAATCTTCTATTTCAAAACGGTAGATGATGTTGCTGCCACGTTCAGCACCTTTTTTATCATCATGAAAGGAAGGCACGCCTTCAATAAACACACCGTCAACTTCATACTCGCCCGCTCCATCAATAATATGCGGATCGCCTTTTATACCTTCGGTATAATTATGATCGTCATGCCCATGGCTAACCGTAACAATGTTAGCTTCTAAGCGAGGCAGCTTTAAACCAACCTTTTCCGGTTTAAAAGGATCCGTTATAACGGTAACAGTATCCGCGCCCGTTTTACCTTGCAGCTTAAAAGTAGAATGCCCCAACCAAGAAATAATCATAAAAATTAACTAATGAACCAACGAAAAAATTAACAAGCACATTAATTTATTCATTAGTTCATTATAAATAAGACCTATCATTAGTATAGCCTTAAGAGGAGGGACTGTCAACGAATAATGGGTAAAATTTGGCTTGTTTCGGCCTTAATTTGTCAAATCAACTAAATACGCTATAATGAGAAAGTTATGGAAGAAAATATCGACATTCCCTTAAAGCCTCGCCGCCTCTGGCCCAAAATCATTGGCGGCCTTTTTGTCTTGTTCCTGCTCATGTATGGCTTTTTTTACGTGAGGCACCTTTTTGTTTCAACAAACACTGAATCCTGGATAGACCGCATTCCCCTTATCAGCCAAGTTAAGCATTTAGCAGAAAGCGCAGATCGGGATTTAGTTGGTGAAAACCGCGATCGCGTTAATATTCTTCTTCTCGGTGTCGGTGGAAAGGGGCATGACGGTGGCCAGCTGTCCGATACGATAATGATCGCTAGCCTTAAGCCTTCAACCAAACAAGTCTCCCTTTTTTCCATCCCCCGAGACCTGGCAATTCCCATGGGCAATAGAGGCTGGCGCAAAATCAACAGCGTAAACGCTTTAGCTGAAGCTGAAGACGCGGGCTCCGGCGGCATTGCGAGCAGTCAGGCGATTGGAAATCTATTAGAAGCGCCAATTGATTATTATGTACGCGTTGATTTTGATGGTTTTGAAAAAATTATTGATGAAGTAGGCGGCGTTGACGTCATGGTAGAAAATACCTTGGATGATTATAGCTATCCTATTCGGGGACGCGAAGATGATCCTAATTACTACGCCCGTTACGAGCATTTGCACGTCGATGCCGGACAACAACACATGAACGGCGAGCTGGCTCTAAAATTCGCCCGCTCACGACATGGCTTAGGTAAAGAAGGTTCTGACTTTGCGCGCGCCCGCCGGCAGCAAAAGATTCTCGAGGCAGTGCGCCAAAAAGTGTTGTCAGCCAATACTCTTTTGAACCCCAAAAAAATCTCTTCCATTATCAGCAGCTTGCATGAGAATATTTCCACCAATTTAAAAGTGTGGGAAATAGTTAAAATTTGGAGCTTGGTAAAAAATGTTCAAAATGACCAAATCATTAATAAGGTTTTGGACAATAGCCCAAGCGGGCTGTTGACTGACGGCAAAGGAGATAATGGTGCTTACATTCTTTCACCGCGAGCCGGTAATTTTTCTGAAGTAATACGCGCCTTCGCTGATATTTTTGGTACGAGCAGCCTCAGCGCTCCCGAAGATCAACCAACAACTCTCAACGAACCTATCAAGGTAAGCATCCTTAATGGCACCTGGATCAATGGGCTGGGGACTCGTTCGGCCCAGCGGTTAGAAAATAGCGGTGTTAATGTTGTTGAGATTGCCAATGCTAGCCGCCAAAATTTTGAAAAATCCGTACTCTACGATTTAGGTTTTGGCGCTAAACGCGAAGCCTTGCAATTCCTTAAAGAGAAAACAGGGGCCAATATTGCGCCGACCTTACCCGACTGGCTCAAAGAAGATTTAGCCGCTTCAAACGCAACAACAAAACGCGTTCAGCCTGACTTTATTTTAATTCTTGGCACAGACGCTGATACAAATTAATTTCACATTCTATATATAAAAAAATCCGCCTCTATTTCGGAGCGGATTTTATCTTATTGTTGTTTTAACTATTTTTTTACAATAACGCCATAATCATCAAACCAACTGATAGATGAATAAGCATATCGCAGCTCCCTGTTTTTTTGTGGAGCAACAAAATTCTTACGGTCACTAAAAGTAAGCCAATTGAAAAGCTAAACGCCAAAATTTGGAATATATTACCCGCGAATTGCATCATGCCAAACGCAAACAACATTGCAATAACAAGAAGGCCGCCAGCGATTTGTAAGGCTCCTTCTTTTCCTATTCTCATAGGCAAGGTCACCCTTCTGCCATGATTCGCGATAATATCATTTACATCTTTAATAATTTCGCGTGAGAGATGAGCTATTAGAGCAAATATCATTGCCCATATCGCAATAGGGTGCGTCATTGTTCCAGCTTGCCATCCCATTAGGACGGGAGTAGCGCAAACAACTCCCATTGTAATATTTTTTGTTTTCCAATGTGCTGATAATGTTGCCGAATATGCAGCAATCAAAATGGCATTTCCTATACTAATCCACATACATGCTTTATTGGGCAAGCACTGACCCGCAATGCCAATAGATAAAGCAAAAAATATTAATCCAACCAACATTACAATTTGCGGATTTTTAAATTTAAAACGCTCATCCTTACGAGTGTACATCCAGTTTGCGCCGCCGTAATGATAAATACTGGCGCCAATAGTACTAAGACCCATTGAGAAAGCCGCTACCACCGAATGCTCAAATGGCGCATTACAGGCACGGGCAATAATCCAAGTTGCGAATCCGCTTAAGATTGGTAAAGAAGGTCTTACAAATTTAAAAGCTAACCACATTTTAATTCCTCCGATTTTTGATTACAAAATATTATAGAACTAATTAGCTAGAATACATCATACTATTAAACTATCGTCAATTGTTTATAAAAAATGCTAGAATATGAACATCTAGCTTTTTATTCTAATCTAAGCTATAGTATCCAATCACTCAAGCTACTAACTTACTTACATGCTAGACTCCTCGAACAAGCCCCTCATCGTCATTTTTGGCCGCACCAATGTCGGAAAATCAACTCTCTTTAATGCGCTGTCTGAAAAAAGACAGGCGCTTATTTCTGGTACGCCCGGAACGACTCGCGACAGCAATATTGCTGAAGTCAGCTGGCGCGGACGAAACTTTGCCCTCGTTGATACGGGCGGTTTTATGAACCTCGACTTTTTAAGCAAACGTAAAATAAAAGCCGAAACGATTGATGAAAAAGTACAAAAACAAGCCCGCGATTACATCAAGCGCGCCGATGTTATTTTATTTGTTGTTGATGCTAAAGATGGACTGTTGCCGCAAGATAAAACCATGGCCTCAATTTTGAAAAGAATTATCCCTTCAACCAAACACGTTCTTCTTATTGCCAACAAAGTTGACACCCTGCGCAAGCGCAATGAGACAAGTGATTTTTATAATCTTGGCTTAGGCGAAGTCTATCCTATTTCCGCTTCAACCGGTACTGGTACTGGCGACATGCTTGATGCGATTTTAAATATTATGAATCTGCCGCTTGATCTTCCGCGTCAGGAAATTGCTGATTACGAAGAAGATGAAGAAAGCGATGAAGAGAAAGAGGAGAAAAAAGACGATGCTAAAACTGCCGCCCGCAATGATGATAAATCATTAGAAGATCTTTCCTTTATTCCCGCCAACGACGCTGACCGCGTTATTAAAGTTTGTTTACTCGGAAAACCGAACGTCGGAAAATCAAGTCTCTTAAACGCCATTCTCGGCTACTCGCGCGTCATCGTCAGCGAAATTCCTCATACCACCCGCGAACCACAGTCTACTCCTTTCGTATATAAAGAGCGACCGCTTCTACTAGTAGACACGGCTGGCATTTCCCGCCACGGCCATAAAACTCATACCCTTGAAAAATTCAGCATGGACAAGAGTTTGGCAACCCTCCATAAATCAGACATCGCCGTCCTTATTATTGATATTAACGAAGGGCTGACCAAGCAAGACTCGCGTCTTGTTGAAGAAATCAAAGAAAAACATAAGAGCCTTATCATTGTCGCTAACAAATGGGATTTGCCGGACGAACATGACATGAAAAAATATACGAATTATGTCTACGGCGAACTTCCCTTTGCTCGTTACGCCCCTTTGCAATTCTTATCCGCGAAAAACCGTTCTAAAATCGATCACCTCTTAGATTTGATTTTAGAAGTTGATGCTCAGCGCCGCCAAACTATTTCCGATACGCAAGCCGAACGGCTGATGAAAGCCGCCGTTAAGAAACATAGGCCAACCAAGGGCCGCGGCACAAAATATCCCCGCGTCTATGAATTCAAGCAAACCGGCGTTAATCCCCCGCAATTCCTCATTCGCATCGGCGCCAACGAAAGCATTGCTGATACCTATCTTCGCTATATGGAAAATCAACTCCGTTCTAAATTCGGTTTCCTTGGCACGCCTATTTCAATGTGGGTGCAAAAGGGCCGCAGCGTCCATGGCGCACATAACGAACCAGGATCTAAAGAATGGAAAGATTAAGAGTATGCATATCATCGTCGGGCTCGGCAATCCGGGCAAAAAATATGAAAACACGCGGCACAACCTCGGCTTTATGGCCGTTGATGCTCTTGCCGAACGGGATCATCTCAGCTGGCGCGAAGACAAAAAATTCAAAGCCATGATCGCCGAAGGGGCCAATTATATGTTGGTTAAACCGCAAACTTTCATGAACCTATCGGGAGAATCCGTTGCCGCCATTGCCCGTTATTATAAGCTCATTCCCCGCTCGCTGTTTGGAATAAAAAAAGACGCCGATCTCGCTAACCTCTTAACCGTCATTCACGACGATTTGGATATTGCTTTTGGCACCTACAAAACTTCAATTAACTCCTCAAGCGCCGGGCAGCGCGGCGTGCAATCTATTATCGATCACCTTAAAACGAAAAATTTCAAACGGCTGCGCATTGGCATAGGAAGCGATGATAGAAAAAATATTCCTACTGAAAAATACGTACTGCAGCGATTTGACGAAGAGGAAAATAAAATAGTTGGAACATTACTGCCGCAAATTATTCAAGACTTACAATAAATCCGCCGTGATAATGGCGGATTTATTTTATTATCGCTTTGGCTTTTTCCAAATCTTCCGGGGTATTAAGCTGTAGCCAAAAGTCAGCCGTTAAGACGCGAATGGGTATGTCGCGCGCTGCAACAGCAACTGTATGCGGCAAGCCAAATTCAGATGAACCGGGAATTGATACCGGTTCATAGTTAAAAATATCCGTATCTAAATGATACAGCAAGGCATCAATATGAGCCGGAGTGTCTTTGATTTCTAAATCAAAAGCGATGTGATCGAGATTGCCCGCATCATTAGGTACAATGGCGTTTATCTTCCGGCCGCGGATTGAAAACAAAGCCGTCATCACTGACCAAGGATGAGCAATTGCCTGCGCAAAGGTCTCCGGACTATACAAATCATCACCAGCCATTATCAAAAATGGTCCACGCAATAATGATTGTGCCGCCCATAATGCTCCCGCTGTTCCATTAAGAGGATTTTGAATGGCATAGCGTATTGCCCGGCCTTTATATTCATGACCGAAGTGCTTTTCTATCAAAGTCCCTTTGCCGCTGACAACAAAAATAATCTCATCGACCTCGGCCGGGAGACTTTCGAGCTTATGTTCTAATAAATTTTTACCAGCCACTTCTAGCATGGGTTTAGGAACGACGACGGTTAAATCGCCCATTCGCGTGCCCCGGCCGGCGGCTAAAATTACTGCTTGCATATACATAGCTTATATAAAAAAACGCCGATTATCAAGTTATAATCAAGCGTTTATTTTTGAAATTCCGGAATACGGTTAAATGCTCCAACATCGCCATAATTTAGCAAAAGATGGAGCTCTTTGGGGTACCGCATAAAAACAGTTTTCATTGTTCCGCCAATCCCCGGAGAGTCATTTTTTTGCGCGGCTTGCTCTTGCGCATACATAGTATCAAGAGAAAAATAGCCAAATGACTTTCCTTCCTTAATGCCTTGAATAGCAGTATCAAGCTCCAAATAATAGTACGTGCGATTCAGAGCGTGATGCTTGCCGACAAAAACTAAATCATCTCGACTGAGAGCTTTACTATGCCTAATTTCTTCCTGCCATTCCCGTAAAGCTGTTTGCCAAGCCTCCTCTCCAAACTCAATGCCCCCGCCTATAAAACTATAGGTATTGGGCCAAGCAATTTTTGGATTATTATCGCGAAGCAATAAAATAATGCGTCTATTATAAACCGCAAAGATACCGATGCCCGGACGCCACGGGGTTAAAAGCATGCGCCTCCTTACATTGTTATAAAAAGAACTTCTATTAATTACCTGCATTCTACAGCTTTCTAACAAAAAATCAAGCCCAGGCAGGGCTTGATTTTTTTTATGTCATTTTAGTTCTTCTCTTCTTCCATGGCGCTGAGGCTCATGGCATGTTTATTATGAAGCATATCTTCTACTAACACGGTACCAGCGGTTGCAACCGGAATCGACAATAAGGCTCCAACAACTCCTCCAACAGAAAAGCCTATCATAATAGCGACTATGCTAACAATTGGATTTAAGCCAACTGCCTTTTGCATAATCTTAGGAACCAAGAAATTGTTTTCTATTTGCTGGATAATTATATACAGAATAGCGGTAAACAAAGCCAAGGTCGGGGATTGCGTAAAAGCAATAAACACCGCTGGGATTGCCCCCAACACTGGTCCTAGGTAAGGAATAAATTCAGTTAAGCCGGCGATGACCGCAATGATAAGGGCGTACTTAACTCCTAAGATCAATAAGCCAATATATGTAAGGATGAAAATAACTAAGCAAAGGATCAATTGACCGCGCAGCCAAAGCCCTAGCTTTTTCTGCATGCGGTTAAAGACATCCATAACATATTCTTGGTGCGCTGCCGGCGTTATCGACCAGATAAGTTTGCGAATAGTATTTTCTTGGACAACGGTATAGAACGTAATAACCAAAATAACAACAAAGGAAAAGAGTCCGCCAAAAAAATTAAAGATGCTTAAGAAAATTCCCCCAGCGGCATTCTGCAAATTCGAAGAAACAGAGCCAAGAGAAGAGGCAATGTTCTTAAACCAACCATGAGTTGCGCCGTAATCTCTAAAGCCAGACAAGAAGCTATTAAATCGATCTAAGTAGCTTGGCAGGTCTTGAGCTAATTGGCCAACCTGACCTATCATTGCCGGAACAATAAAGTAAATACACGCACTGATAACTCCCAATAAACCAAGGTAAATCAAAGAAATACTTAAAGCTCGAGGCAATCCACGCTTCTGCAGCCAATCAATCCACGGATCAATAGCGCTCGACAAAACAATGGTAATGAATAGAATCGCTATAATATCTTTGATTAAATAAGCAAAGTATATAACCAATAAAACAATAATAATGCGGACTAAACTGGCCGTTGTCAGCGTAATGCGCATGGAGGGGCGTTCACTGCTCATATGATTGTTTTAAATATTAGCGTCCGCCAAAGTGCGGGCGACGGGGGCCGTTAAAATCGCGGCGCGGAGGACGAGAAGACATTGCTCCCTCGGCTTCTTTGCCTTTTTCATTAGCCCACAATGGTTCATTTTCCGGTAAACCTTTCATCGTTAAATTAACGCGTCCTTTTTCATCAATTTCCTTAATCTTAACAGTAACCTTGTCCCCAACCGATAAGAAAGCCGAAGGCGATCCAACGCGGTACGGAGCCATTTCGGAAACATGCACTAATCCATCGCGGCCAGGCATTAATTCAACAAAAGCTCCGAAGTCCATCATGCGAACAACCTCGCCGCTGAAAATTTCTCCCGGTTCAAACTCGCGAACGATATCATTAATCCATGATAGTGCCCGTTCAACGCCTTCTGGCTCAACGCCGCAGACCATTACTAATCCAGAATCTTCAATATCAATAGAAACGCCGCAGGCATCAATGATTTCATTAATAACTTTTCCGCCCGAACCAATAACTTCGCGGATCTTATCCGGATTAATCATCAAGGTCTTAATGCGCGGAGCATACTTAGATAATTCAGCTCGAGGCGAAGCAATCGCCGCATTCATAACATCAAGAATTTGCAAACGGGCCGCCAAGGCTTGATGCAAGGTTTTTTCAACAATCGCTTTATCAAGGCCTATAGTTTTAGTATCAAGCTGAATCGCCGTAATACCATCTTTAGTACCGGTAATTTTGAAATCCATACCGCCTTCACCATCTTCAAGATCTTGCAAGTCGGTCAATACTTCCCAGCGGCTCATATCAGCGTTAGAGGCCAAGCCCATAGCAATACCAGCCACGGCCTTTTTTAAAGGTACGCCGGCATCGAATAAAGCTAAAGATGAAGCGCAGGTTGAAGCCATTGAAGAGGAGCCATTAGAACCCAGTGTTTCACTGACAACGCGAATCGTGTAGGGGAATTCTTCTTTAGAAGGCAAGAGTGGTACAATCGCTTTTTCAGCTAAAGCACCAT
Organism: uncultured bacterium; assembly: GCA_937868555.1. GTDB lineage: Bacteria > Patescibacteriota > Patescibacteriia > Patescibacteriales > Patescibacteriaceae > Patescibacterium. The sequence continues at coordinate 11,963 of CALMNI010000087.1, forward strand.
GTCCAATTTCACGACGTCCGGGACCGCGGCTTGGCTTGGCTTCGCCAACAGAATAGGAAGGAAAGTTGTAGTGATGCATGTAGCGTTTCTTGCTTTCGCCTTCAAGACCTTCAAGCGATTGTTCATCGCCCGGCGCGCCCAAGGTTACAATAGACATAACCTGTGTTTCGCCGCGAGAAAAAAGGCTAGCGCCATGATTGCGAGGCAGTATATCAACATCAGCTTCCAACAAACGAATCTCATCAAGCTTACGTCCATCAACGCGGCGTTTTTCTTCAAGAATACCACGCGTTATTTCCGCTTCAACAGCGCTTTCAACTAATTTTTTGACTGCGAGCTGGCGATGAGCGGCTTCGTAGCCCTGTGTTTCAAGATAGGCATCAAGCTGTTCTTTGATAGCGGTAACAGCCGCCTTGCGTTCACCCTTAGTATAATAAATTTTATCAAACAAAATATTTGTTATATTGCTTTGCAACCATTGTTCGGCTGAAGATAAAACCGTGGTTGTAATTTCATCATACGTGCGTTCGCTATCAGCTTTCAAGGAACGGGAAATGCCTAACTCCGATTGCATCTTCTTTATTAAATCAATAGCCGGTGCCATGGCTGCTTGCCCGGCCATAATAGCTTCAAACATATCATTCTCAGCCACTTCAGAAGCATCGGCTTCAAGCATCAAAACGCGCTCGGTTGTTCCAGCGATGATTACATCTAGATCAGTATCAATACGCTGAGCGTAGGTCGGGTTTACAACGTACTCTCCGTTATGGCGTCCGACGCGAATACCGGCGATAGGACCATTCCAATCAACTCCGGAAATAGAGAGGGCGGCTGAAGCAGCCACTAAGGCAACAATGTCATAATCATTTTCCTTATCAACCGATAATACTGTTAAAACAACTTGGACATCGCGGCGGCACGACTGATTAAACAAAGGGCGTATAGAACGGTCAATCATGCGGCCGGTTAAAATGGCGTCGTCCGAGGGACGGCCTTCGCGCTTAATCCAGCGTGAACCCTTAATAATACCGGCAGCGTACAATCGTTCTTCGAATTCAACCATTAAAGGGAAGAAATCAATCCCATCGCGTTCAGTTTTTGATTCAACGACGGTTGCTAATACAACCGTATCGCCGTACTGAACGGTAACGGCGGCGTCAGCCTGGCGCGCGAGGCGTCCGGTCTTAAATGTGAGCGGCCGGCCCTGCCAGTCGCAGCTAAATACATGTTCTTTGGACATATAATATATATCTGTCCGACAAACTGGAGAACTATGGTAATACCACAGTGCTGTGTGTTTGGCGGACAGGAATTAATAAATAATTTTAAA
>CALMNI010000088.1 GCA_937868555.1 uncultured bacterium
GCTCGAGAGTATTTTGTCTAAGATGAAGAGGAGCGAACGAAAAAAGATTTTGGGTAATCGTGATGCCAATAAGGAAACATTAGAGGCTCTAAAGGTTATTTGGGCAAAAAATCCAACCACTAAGGAAGACGAGAAAAATGAAGAAATATAAAATTTAAGAGCTTGAATATATGACAGTCCTAGAAAATAAAATTCCAGAATATATCGATGACATTCTAAGTGCAGAATATCAGCGTGTCTTGGTAGAAAAATTGCGTATACATTATCAGTTCTCTTTTGATGAAAAGAGGAGTATTCAGGATGCTCTTGAAAATATATATTATGGCAAGCTAGGGTTACATGACTTAGTTGGTTTTTTGCAGAAGAATATTATTTCAGTCAAAATAGATATCAACAAATTAGCGATGGACATTGCCGGAATGTGTATCTTGCCAGCTGAAGAATATTTAAAAGGGCAGGGCCAAGATGTTACCGCATACATTGTTTCGCTAGGCGGTAATCCATCGACGTATCAAAAATATGTAGATACGATGAAGCGGGCTATTGAAGAAGAAAAAGCCGGAACCTATGATCATGATTCATATATGAATGAAGATCAAAAAATTGCACCAGCGCCTTCAGTAATTGACGAAGAGGAAAGAGAAAGCGTTTCCATAGCGGACTTAATGCCTGATGAACGGGCAGCGGCCTTAAAAGATTTTTTAGAAAATAACTTAGCCTTGATTTTAGCTCCTAGCAGTGCCGCAACACTTAATGATATCAACACTGCTTTAATATTGACTTTAGGAAGCAACCAAGAAAATCGCGAAGATATTATAAAAATTATCACCAATTCCAAGCAACTTATAGGGAGTAAAATGATCATTGATGAAGGAAGAGAAGTGCCGCAAACAGGAGCCGCTTGGTTAAAGGACTTCAATAAAATTATTGGGGCTAACCATTTTGAAGCCTTAATGATCGCTCGTTTTTTAATTGAATCCCCAAGTGCGAAGCGCTTGCCCGAAGAAGAAAAACAGCTGTTGCGTAATTATTTAACTTTGTACCATAATATTATTGCGTTCCCCGAACCGTTTTTGAATTTACCGGTAGAGCGTTGGCATGTTATTCCAACGGTTACTGAAGCTATTGAGAAAGAGGCCTTTAAAGATTATGAAGAAGTACCTCGGCAACAGAAACCCGCTTCTTTTGTGCAGAAGCAGACAGCAAAGCCAATCACTTCGCCGAAAGCAACTGTCCCTTCTCGTATTGAGTCAGTTGTAAGAACACAAAAATCTGTTGTACCAACTATGCCGGATCCTCAAGCAATAGTTGAAGATTCCTCCGAACTTATGAATTTAAAAAATATGCTTTTGCAGTATCCGTCCGGCAGCCTTGAACGACAGGCCATAGAAGAAGAAATTAAAAAGTTAAATAATTAAGGTATAGATTCCCCGGTACGTTTATTCCCGCGGAAGCGGGAAGGGGACGACAAAATTCATGCTTTCATATCTTGAAAAATTTAATAATTTGCCGAAAAATATCAAGGATCAAATCAATGCTCCCGGTGTTATGGCGCGTATCAGCGAATTAGGACAGTCCTTCGGCGTTAATTTAGCGACGGTTATTATGCGCGTTATGGCTAAGGAAATAAAGCTCGACGCGCTCGGAGCGTATTTCATTAATGAGTTGAATGTAAGCGCTGAGAACGCGCGCACGCTTGAACAAAAATTACGCCGAGAAGTTTTTGCAGGCGTTATTGATTTTTTGTTAGGTGCTGATCAAGGACCGAAATTAGTGTTTGCCGAAGAGGACGAGCATGAAGTCCGCCACAGCGCCCAAAAAGTTTCAACGATCGATTTTGACTCCGAAGTCGAGGGTTATGTCGAGGAAATTGTAAAACAAAGCCGCATTAATTTTGAAAATCCGCTCGCCGCGGGTAAATTCAGGCAAGTGCTAAAAACATATTTGCGGGGAACGAGGGATAAATTAGCGGTAGGCGAAGTATTAGTTAAGGCCGCTGAATTGGGAGGCATAGCATTAAACAGAGATACGGCTGACAGAGTTTTGTTAATTGCTGATAATTATATACGCCGACGTGCCAAGCCCGCTACGCCTCTTGCTAAAATTCCGTTGCCGCAAGAAGAAAAGCTTATTTCCCCCTTGCCGCCGGCAGCTGAATATGATCTCAGTGCTTCTTTGCGCGAGCAGGGTAAGTTAAAAGAAGAAAAGTCTCAGCCCGTTCGTTTTTCTCCCCCGCTTGATGCCAGCCATGAATTAGCGCCGCCTGTACCGGTTATTGTGGCTGCCCCCGTCCCCGTGCCAGTAGCGCCACCAGCGGCTCGTAAGGCAGTAAAAGAGGTTATTGCCGGCAAGCCTTTGAATAAGGAAACATTGCGCCGCATTGCTCCCAAAACGGTCATCGATAATACGGTAAAAGTCGGTAGTGGAAAAGTGCGCATGGATGATATTAGGTATACGCCGCATGCGGTTGGTCCTATTGAAGAATTACAGGCTTTTAGCCTTATAAATTTTCGCCGTCTTGATCCCGATCCTATTAAAGCCATAGAAAAAATTAAGAATAAGCTAGAGCTTTTGGGTCGTGATGAATATTCAAAAAAAATAGAAGGTATTGTCGCTTGGCATCAAAGCCCGCTTAACCGTTTGTATCTTGCGGTGTGCCGACGCAGCCTTGACGAAGGGCTGTCGCTTGGAGCCATTATCGACCGCGAGCAAAAAAAGGACAAGGCTTTTTTGAAAGCTGATGAATTATCGGCTATTATTTCTTTAAATCGGAGCCTTAAATTTTAAGAACCATGGAACAGTTCACCGTACCCCAATTTATTGATGTTGAAGATAAGATTATCGGACCTATTACGGTCCGGCAATTTATTATCATGCTGGTCGGCATTTTGCTAATGGCCCTCTTCTATAAATTATTTGATTTTACCCTTTTTGTTGTCTTGGCTTTGTTTGTATTCATACTCACGGTAACCTTTGCTTTTGTTAAAGTAAATGGCACGCCTTTCCATTATTTTTTACTTAATTTGATCCAAACTTTCAAAAAGCCTCGGTTACGCGTTTGGCGTAAAGATGATACACTAGTAAAGGCCTTGGAAATCGAAAATCCTATAGCGGCAGCTCCCGCCGCTCCTCGACGCGCCGCTTATTCAAGCAGCCGGCTTAATGAGTTATCGTTAATCGTCGATACGCAAGGATCTTATCAGGGAGAAGCTGACGACTCTGTCACTATCACCCGCAACAAAAATTTAGCCGATTTTTCTTAATATGCCTGCCTCAACTACTCATCCTTCAACGTTGCGTTATCTTGATATTGCCGGTATCCGCCAAGATACGGTTATTATGAAAGATGGCAGTTTGCGTTCGGTAATAATGGTATCGAGCGTAAACTTTGCTTTGAAAAATGAGGATGAGCAAAATGCTATTATCGCTGCATACGTTAGTTTTCTTAACAATATTAGCTTTCCTTTGCAGATCATCATTCAATCGCGGGAACTCAATATTGAGAATTATCTGAACGATTTAAAGCAAAAAGAAAAAGAACAGACTAATGAATTATTAAAAATGCAAATAGGGGAGTATATAGGATATATTCAAGAACTGGTTTCCCTATCTAAGATCATGAATAAGCGCTTTTACGTTGTTGTACCGTATAACCCATTATCCGACAAAAAGAAGGGATTTTTTTCCCGCTTAACCGAAACCTTCAGCCCGACTTCGCTTATCCGAATGAAAGAAGAGAATTTCGCCAAGTTGCGATTAGAACTACAGCGCCGCGTTGATAATGTAATTTCCGGCCTTGATTCGATAGGATTAAATGCGATTGAATTGGATACGCAAAGCTTAATAGAGCTTTATTACAATACGTATAATCCGGTTACGGCCGCCAATGAGAAGCTAGCGCCGACGGAGCAGTTGAGAATTGAAGAAAATGAACATTATGCTTAAGTTTTCTGATATATTTAAGAAAAAAGTCGCAGCTGACCTTTCTGTCAGCGAGGAGCCTATTGAAAAGGTGCCGAATTTGCAGCGTTATAGCGCTGAAGCAGAAGCGGCAGAAGAGGCGGTAACTGAAGAAAAAACTTTCCGTCGCGGGCTTGTTTCTATTACTGAACTTATTGCTCCTGAGAGTTTTGAGGCTTCTCCTCATTATCTTAAATTAGGTTCGAAATTTTTGCGGACAATTTTTGTAATATCATATCCTCGTTATATCAGCGTTGGTTGGTTTGCCCCTATTATTAACCTTAATACGACCTTTGACATTGCGATGTTTTTTTACCCGGTAAAAAGCGCCGTTATTCTTAAACAATTGAAAAAGAAAGTTGGCGCCCTTGAAGCGCAAATTATCGCCGATACGGAAAAAGGTGCTCCGCGCGATCCGATTCGAGAAACAGCCGTTCGCGATATTGAGTCTTTGCGCGATTCCTTAACACAGGGAACGGAAAAGTTCTTTCAGTTCGCTCTGTATGTTACGCTCTATAGCGATACGCTTGAAGAGCTTGATCGCATGTCGGATACGGTTGAAGATATTTTTGGTTCTCGATTGGTCTATTCCAAGCGCGTTTTCTATCAAGCCGAGCAGGGATTTAATTCAACCTTGCCGCTGAACAACGATGAGCTTTATATTGCCTTTAACATGAATTCCTCTCCGGTCGCTTCTTCTTTCCCTTTCGTTTCGAGTGAACTGACGAGTGATAATGGAATATTATATGGTATCAATAGACACAATAATAGCTTAATTTTGTTTGACCGTTTCAGCCTGCAAAATGCCAACAGCGTTGTTTTTGCGACTTCTGGAGCCGGCAAAAGCTATGCTATTAAGCTGGAGATTTTGCGCAGCTTGATGATGGGAACGGAAATTATCGTTATTGATCCGGAATATGAATATAAACATTTGGCCGAAGCAGTAGGGAGTACGTATATAAATATTTCTTTAGCGAGCCAAAGCAAGATTAATCCCTTTGACTTGCCAAAAGCGATTGGCGACCAGACGAAAATAGAAGACATTATCCGCAGCGCAGTTATTACGCTTAAGGGGCTCGTGCGCTTGATGATTGGCAACTTGAACTATGAGGAGGATTCAATTGTTGACCGTGCTTTGCTGGAAACCTACGCTAAAAAAGATATTACGCCCGATGCTGATCTGGCGACGGTTGAACCGCCGGTCATGGCCGATTTCGAAGAAATTCTTGAAGGCATGGAAGGCGGCAATGATTTAGCAGCCCGCTTAAAAAAATACACGGAGGGTACCTTTGCCGGATTATTTAATAGCCCGACGAATGTGCAAATGGAAAATCAGCTGGTTTGCTTTTCGGTGCGCGATCTTGAAGATGAATTGCGTCCGATGGCAATTTATACGGTTGTCAATTATATTTGGAACGAGGTGCGAAGCCAGGTTAGAAAGCGCGTTTTGGTAATTGATGAAGCGTGGTGGCTTATGCAGCACGAGGACAGCGCTAAATTTATTTTTGCGCTCGTCAAGCGCTGCCGCAAGTATTATTTAGGAGTAACGACCATTACCCAGGACGTCAACGACTTTTTGCGTTCTCCCTACGGACAAGCAATTGTCACCAACTCTTCCTTGCAGATTCTTTTAAAGCAGTCGCCGGCTTCAATCGATCTTATTCAAAAAACCTTCATTCTTACGGAAAGTGAAAAATATCTATTACTTGAATGCGGGGTTGGCGAAGGCATTTTCTTTGCGGGCAATAAGCACGCCGCCATTAAAGTAGTCGCTTCCTATATTGAAGACCAACTTATTACTTCTGATCCAAAACAGCTTTTGGAAATTGAAGAAGCTAAAAAAGATGCGGAACGAGCTAAGGCTCTTGCCGTTTAAAACTTCTTATGAATAAAAAAATTATTTTCGTGATTATTGGCGGTATTATTGTTATCGGCCTTATCATCTATTTTATTTTTATCTATAATTTTAACGATACAGAAAAGCCGGCGGATACTAATACTTCTCCGACTCCAAATGGGCCGACGGCTGAGCCGGTTATTTCCGAAACTCCAAGCA
>CALMNI010000089.1 GCA_937868555.1 uncultured bacterium
TTGCTACCCTATCTACCGTTATTTTTGGCCGCTCTAATTCAATCCATTTTACCTTTTTATCTGGCATCTTTTGTTCTATAATTACCTTTTCAATGTGGCTTTGTAGTGTCTCTAAAAGCCCATCTACCCGCCGGCGCTCCGGCGTACTTATAGCCGCGGCCTTTTTCCCGGTGTAGGCCGTATAGAGCGCTGTTTGTGGAATTTCTAAAACTGCTACCCTCATATCCTCAAAACCTCTTGTTTTGTCATCTATTGCTACCGCGGCCTCCTCAAAAGCCTCTCCTCCGTTGCCTAATAAATAAAGAGGGTGGTCTTTGTCCCGGTGGGCGGAGTAGTCTCTTAAAAGTTTGAGGAGCGCAAACTCAAAACGTATTTCCTCCGGTGTAGTTTTTCGCGTCTGCTTACCCGCCTTTTTTACCTCAAAGCGTGCCTTTGCCCATTGAGCGCCTATCCTTACCCCATCTCCGCCTCGTACTATCTCCGCCGGTTTTTGTAGGCCGTTTAATTTTTCAGGGGCAAACACCCGCGCCACAAAAACCCTAAAAATCTCCGCGCTCAATGCCTCATCAACCTCCTTTGTAATTCCCGCCTCCCGGAGCCCTTCCTTTACCATCCAAGAGCAAAAAAATGTTTCTCCATCCTCCCGGAGCCCGATAGTAAAAGAGGATAGTTTTTGATAAACTAATTGGAGGATCCGCCGCGCATCCGCTACCCCTGGAGCGCCGGGCTCTACCGTTGCTACATACCGCGCCAACTCAAAGACTACCGCCTCTGCCTTGTTTGTTGTTAGGTTCACGGATCCGCCCCAATCCTCCCCCTCTTTCCAATAGGATCCGCGGCCTTTAAAAGCGTATTGCTCCCCCGTTTCTTTGTCAGTTAAAACGGTTGTAACCTCTTGCTCCTCGCTTGTTTCTTTCTTTGTCTTGCTCATAAAGTCAGTATTTAAAAGGGTTTTCGTTTTTGTTTAGTGGGCTCTTTGCGCCCTTTTCGCCGCCCTCAATATTTTCCG
>CALMNI010000090.1 GCA_937868555.1 uncultured bacterium
CAAAGCATCATCAGCACCATCTACTAAGTCATGTATATATTTCTCAACTCGTTCGCTCTCAGCAAACAGCTTTAATTCTTAACGGCTATCATCATGTGCCGGTTATTGTTGATAAGCGTTTGAATGATCGATCTGTAGGCTGCGAAGACCAGCCGGTTGATATTTTTTATACTTGGCGTGATAAGCAAAAAAATCCCTGGACAGGCCGCTTTCGTGATGGGGAATCATATGAAGATATGAAAAAACGTATAGCCTCTTTTCTAAAGGATTTAAGCAAAATGGACTACAAAACAGTCTTAATCGTTACTCATTTGCCTATTTTAAAGGCTATGCGCGGTTATTTTAAGGGACTTAGCAATGAGCAAATGGATGCTTTAAGCGAGGCTCAGGTACCTAACTGCCGTATTATGCGCTTTATTTTGCCGTCAAAGACCAGTAAGAAATTCCTTAAATCTTGACAAAAAAGGGGCTCAGTGAGTATAATCAAAACGTTGCTTTTTAAGTAGCGTTTTTGCTTTTAAAGTAACAATAAGTTAATTCGCATTTAACTTAATTCGCTCATTCCAAAACAAAATTTTCAAAGGAAAACAAGATGAAAATCAACCCTTTAAACGAAATACCTGGACCAGCTCCAGCAGCAAATTTAAAATGTAAATGTTGCCTTTGCAACATTGAAATTGCAGCCTATGAAAAAGACACGATGATAGTATCGTGTGGCGAAGCACATATTGTTTTTCATATGCATGAATTACCTTTCTTTGTAACTAAGAAGCAATATATTTCAGAAGGGAAATTTCTAAAAAAAGATATTGAACTAAACGAAAAAGATTTCTCTGATTTTAAAACCGCTTTTGATGTATTTTCAGAAGCTAAGCAAAAAGAAGAGAAAGAGGTTTTTAGTTTAGCGTTACTTGATATTCTTCTTATGAGTTTGCATGGCAAAAATTTGCAAACTTTAGAACAGGAAGTAAATACTGCTAAAGAGCCGGTTGCTAATAATAAAGTTGTTAATTTGGAACCTGATGAAAGGGCAGGGGAACGCTCAAAAATAATAATATATGATGCACAGGGTAGTGTGTCATATATGTAAAATTCATTTTTTAAAAAATAAATTCAAAGCTTGGAGATTCATCTTCAAGCTTTTTTTATCCACTTATTTTTACCCTTGGCGCTTTAGTGAGGGTATGCTATATTCTTGATATGGATATGCTTCAAAATCAACAAGAGCTAGCTGGATATTTCGCCGACTGCCTCATTGATCAAAAATTTCCTTCCGGACTCGACGAGGCCGGCTTTGAGACGATCCGTACTGATCTTATAGACCGTATTAATAGAGAAATTACAACGGTTATTTTTGATAATTTAACGGAAGAGCAACTTGAAGAAATGGAGAATTTGCTGGATGAAGATGACGGCCGTCGCGCTGCCTTGTTTTTGCGCGAAACTATTCCTGATCTACGCCGTTTGGTCCTTGAGCGGCTTGTACTGCTGCGAGAAGAAATTAACTAATTTATTATTAAAGCGTAACCCCTATGCACGCTGAATCCCTTTCTTTTACTGAAAATAAGGCTATAGACCGTTTTGACGGCAAGCACCATCTTATCGCCGGTATTGCCTTAAGCGGACTGTTTGAAAGCGAGGATGACCTTAAAAACGCTTTTAATGAGACATTAGCTGAATAGCTATGGCTAATGGCAGAATCCCCTGCGTAGCAGGGAGATTCTGCCAGGACGATTATTTATATTTTTCATTGAAGTCACTTGGGTCGGCTTCAATTTTTTTAAAGAGGGGAGAGAGATTAGAAATTTTTATATTCTGGAGAAGATTTGAGATATCGCTTGGTTCCGGCCACTGTTTGAGATCAATGCCGAGCATGGCAATAAGCTTATCAAAAGTTGCTGGGGCAATAGGTTTAAGCAAAGCCGCCAGGGCAATCGTAATATAGAGGCTCCCCGCCATAATAACGCGATAACGTTCCATATCCGTTTTTTTAACGGTCCAGGGGGTTGTATCGGAAAGATATTTATTGGCAAAGGCAGAAAGCTCTAATATGCGTTCCGCATAATTTTTAAATTTACATTGACTCAATAGTACGTTAGCTTCAGCGAGGGCTTTATGTGTTTCGGCAATAATTATTTCGTCAGGACTCACATCCGCAAAATTCAATTCTTCAGAAAGCTTTAGCGTACGGAAAAGGAAGTTGCCGAGGTTAGCAATTAAGAGATTATTGGTTTTGGCAATAAAATCAGACCAGGTAAAATCGCTATCCGAGTTTTCGGGCATAATAAGGCAAAGATAAAAACGGATTATATCCAAGTCAAAATCTGCCAATATTTTTCGCGGATTAAGCGTTACGCCAAAGCTTTTTGAAAAAGCTTCGTTATTGAGTGTTAAAAATTGGTTAATGGCGGGAACATCTGGTAAGTGAAGAGATTCATCATAAGCATGCAATTGGCCGGGCCAAAACAGGCTATGAAATACTAAATTATCTTTACCAGCGAAGTAGTAGTGTTGGGCATCTTTATTATGCCAATATGGTTGCCAATCTTGGCCGCCCTCTTCTGATTGTTTAATTGAGGCCGAGAGATAGCCGATAACAGCTTCGAACCAAACATAGAGGCGTTTATGTTCGTAACCGGCTAAGAGTTTATCGGTTGGTATACGATCAGCGGGAATCTCAATGCCCCAATCTATATCGCGAGTAACTGGACGGCCTTTAAGTCCGTTTTTAAGCCAGCGCAATGATTCGTTGGCAACCCATGGTCGCCAATTTTTTTCGCGTTCAGTAACATACGTTGTTAGAAAATTATCTAATTTTGGCCAATCAAAGAAATAATGCTCAGTTTCTTTCATAATGACCGGGGTTTTTGAAAGCTTACTGAGGGGATTAATTAATTCTCCTTGGTTTAACAGTCGTCCGCAGTTATCACATTGATCGCTGCGGGCTTCGGCGTCGCCGCAGTGCGGGCAGGTTCCTTCAACATAACGGTCAGGCAAAAATCGCTGATCAGTTTCAGAATAATATTGCTCAGATTTTTCTTTATAGAGGTAGCCTTTTTCAATAAAGGCAACAAACATGTCTTGGACAACTCGTTTATGCGTTGGGTTATCGGTACGAGTATACAGATCAAAGGTCAGGCCTAGCTCTTTAAAAAGGGCTTCATGCTTAGGATGGTATTCATCCACGACTTGGGAAGGAGTTAGCCCTCTCTTATCAGCTTCGATGGTTGTTGGCGTGCCATGGCAGTCAGAGCCTGAGACCATTAGAACATCATTGCCGATAAAGCGGTTAAAGCGCGCAAAAATATCAGCCGGAATAAGATATCCTGCTAAGTGTCCAAAATGGATGTCGCCATTTACGTACGGCCAGGCAACCCCGATAAATATATTTTTAGTATTTTTTGTGGACATAGTTTTGTTATAGTAAGTCATTTTTGGGGAAAAATCAAACTTTGGTATGGTATACTAAAAATATGATGAACAATTCACCTTGGATTGCCCAATTACGTTTTAAGCGCGTATGTAAACAACTAGAGAGTGATTTTGAGACCGATGTTGCTGTTGTTGGCGGGGGAATTGCCGGTTTGGCAACTGCTTTTTTTATTTTGAGAGAATCTGATAAAAAAGTTATTTTATTAGAAGCCGACAAAATCGCGCATGGCGCTACCGGTCATAATGCTGGACAGTTAGTTACGTATTTTGAAAGGCATTTTGTTGAATTGGTAGAAGAATTTGGTTTGAAATTGGCGGCTGAAGGACAGGCGTCGGTAGAAAGCGCTTGGGAGTTGTTAGAGGGTATTATGAGCGAAACTAATATTGACGTGCCACTGCACCGCTTTACCGGCTACGCTGGTTTTTCAACCTTAGAACAATTGTTCTTGCGTCTTGATGAAGAAGCACTGAGGGCGCAGGCTGGCTTGCGGACACACGAAATCCTAGTGGCGGATGATCCCCTTATTTTATTACGCATCCCCGATGCGTACGCTGGTTTGTATAAAGTAGTGAGCCGTGAGAATATCGCCGATCTTTTAGAAACGAACGCTACTCATTATATTGCCCTCAAGGCTTCGGCTAAGGGTTGTATGAATAGCGCTTTGTTTTGTGAACAGTTAGCCGAATGGTTAGAGAAACTATACCCCGCTCGTTTTACGTTATTAGAAAAAACCCCGGTACAGCACGTGCGGCTTACGCATAGCAATGCAGTGCTTGAATGCCAGCAGGGCAATGTTACAACGGAGAAAGTAGTATTATGTACCAATGGCTTCGAGTCTATTCGCATCAGCAATGAACGCGGTCTTGATATTGATGGACGTTTTCACGAATGTATTGAGGGAACAATTGGGTACATGGGGGGATATATCAGTGACGAAAATCATCCGCCCGTAGCTATTAGTTATTTTGATCCCCAGCATGTCTCACGTCTTGATCCTTACACCTATTTAACTCGTCGTCCGCATGAACGGGGGCTGCAAGCAAGAAATCTGATTTGCATCGGAGGGCCTGAAATCGGTTTGGAAGATAAGGCAACCTATGATCGTAATGCACACCCGTATCCCGGGGAAGCAGCGCAGACGATTGACAGTTTTATGAAGAAGAATTTCCGAGGCTACCCCAAAAATGTAGCGTATGATTTTTTATGGCACGGCTTAATGGGTTATACAAAAAACGGTGTACGACTTATTGGTTTCGAGCCCTGTAACCATCACTTATTATATAATCTTGGCTGCAACGGGGTTGGTTTGTTGCCTTCTATATACGGCGCATCTCGTATAAGTCGCTTAATTGGCGGAGAAATTTTACCGCCGTCAATGTTTGATGTTCGAGATAAGCGATGTTTTTTGCCGGATTAATTATCCTCGCCATTTTGCTGGCGCCAAAGGGCATAATAGAGTCCGGGCTCTTTGAGGAGGTTATCGTGGGTGCCTTGTTCGGTAATAGTGCCCTTTTCTAAGACATAGATTTGGTCAGAATGCATAATCGTTGAGAGTCTATGGGCAATAAGAATGGTAATGAGATTCGGTTTAGCAGCAGTAATTTCTTTAATAGTTTCCGTAATCGCTTTTTCAGTAATACTATCGAGGCTTGAAGTAGCTTCGTCAAAAATGATAACATCAGGATTTCGTAGAAGCGCCCGGGCAATTGCTAGACGTTGTTTTTCACCGCCGGAAATTTTTAGACCGCCTTCGCCAATTTTCGTTTCAAGACCTTCGCCGCCTCGTTCCAAAAGGCTCATAGCGGAGGCTTGGCGCATGGCTTCTAAACATTGCTCATCGTTGGCTTCTGGGTTAACAAAAAGTAGGTTTTGGCGAATAGTTCCGGCAAAAAGCTGTGTGTCTTGCGAGACATAGCTTAACTTTGCTTTGAAATTATCAGCCTTGATTGTTTGTATATCGAGGCTATTAATCATAATTGTTCCGCTGCTTGGTTGGTACAGGCCAAGCAGGAGCTTAATTAAGCTAGTCTTGCCTGCACCCGAAGGCCCGGCAAAAGCCACGGTTTGTCCAGGTTTAATATCGAGGTTGATATGGCTTAAGGCAGCAAAGCCGTCGTCTTGGTAGGCAAAACTGACATCTTTAAAAGCGAGGCTGGAAATATGGGTAATTTCATTAATGCGCCCGTCTGTTTCTTCCGGTTTCATATTTAGGATTTCATCGAGTACTTCATTAGAAGCCTTGGCTTCTTGGTATTGCGTTGCAACATTCGATAATTCGTATAAGGGGTTGAAGATAAAGAAAGAATAGAAGAGTAGGCTGAAAAATTCGCCGAGTGTAATTGCTTGCGTGAAGATAAGCCATAGCATGAGCAAGAGCAAACTTGATCGGCAGAGGTTGATCATCGTCCCTTGGATAAAGCTTAGTTTGCGAACGAGTTTAATTTTCTTTAATTCAAGATTGAGAATTTCGTCATTGACGCGGTTGAGTCGGTCGGTTTCTTGCTGCTCAAGGCCAAGGCTTTTGACAAGCTCAACGTTGCGTAAGGTTTCTGTTGTTGAACCGGCGAGTTCTCCCATCTGCTTGACGATGCTTTGCTGAGCGTATTTTATTTTTTTGCTGATATAAAAAGTAAGCGTGCCTAGAATAGGAAGAAGGAGAAAGAACGCTAAAAATACAAGCCAGTTGATGAAAGCTGCGTAGACAAGGACAAAAGCCAGTCCGACTAAAGAAACAAAAATAACATTAACCCCGCTTGTGATAATTGCTTGATTATCGAGCCGAGCTTTTTGGATTTTTTGTAGAATTTCTCCTGATTTTTGATCTTCAAATACGAAATAGGGGAGGCGTAGCGAATGGCTGATACCGCGGGCATACATTGAAGTGCCGATATTTTGCGTAACGTAATTTACGTAGTAGTCTTGAAAGTTTTTAGCAATGCGTGAAATAAGCGCAAAAGTGACTGAAGCTAAGAGTAAGAGCCCAACTCCTTGGATAAAGTCTTTAGCGGCCAATTCGCTAGCATGGTTGGCGTAACGGTCGATTAAAAGGCGGAAAATTTGGGGGTCTAACAGTGAAAAAACTTGGTTTATAGTTGCCAAGCCTAGTATGAGAAACAGCTTTTTACGGTGTTTTTTTAAATACTGGATAGTGAGCTTCATAAAGGCAAAAATATAATACTAATGTGTATACATGATACGTGAAAAAAGCCTTTTTGTCTAGGATTATAGGAAAAAATGTGTATATGCGATATAATGTTTTTATGA
>CALMNI010000091.1 GCA_937868555.1 uncultured bacterium
ATTAAATAAAAAAATAGTCAATGAAAAAAATAGTATATATTACATCGATCTTATTTTTTGCTTCAATCACCTTCTTCGTACTTAGTAGTCTGCATATAATCCCGACCTTGTCTTGGACTAGGGAGTTATGGCAAAAAGAAGAGACTAAGCATTCTTCTATAGCAATCACGGGAAATAATAATTTAGCTTGTTTTCATTTAACGAGCTGGATGAAGTTTTCTTCTAATACTCCTATTATCCCTGCTTCTAACCAAATTAGAAGACAAATTTATTCATATCACTATGAGAAAATTGGAACCCCGTGGTATAAAGAGTTGTTGGAAATTATTGAGGATTGTTTTAAACAAGGAGGATGGATGATAGCAATCGGAGTTGTTCTTATAGTAGCAATCCTTTTTCTTGTCGGTATTATTTTTAAGTTACTATACGACGGGATTAAGTACGCTCTGAATTATTGGTGGATAGAAGTAAGGCGAGGGCAAGGAATTGTCAAGGACATGGATTTTACGCCGGCGCACACAACCACTACATTCGTTACAGTAAGCAATGGTCAAACCTCGACCACAGTTCCGATGAACGTTTATCATCCCGATGACTATTCTTTAGATATTGAAGTAGTGTCAGAGCGTCAAAGAGGTGACATTTCAGTGGGCAAGAAGTTTTATAAAAGCACTAAACCCGGAGACCGGGTTACTGTTGACTATAAGATAGGACGTCTTGATCATGTAATGAAAATAGTAAATATTGTTTCTTAAGCACATTAATTAAACATCGCTAGCTGCATTTTCACAGCTAGCTTTTTTATTGTAGGTATTTAAAAAAACAGGTTTTAAAGACCTATTTTTTCGGAATGGATTCAGCTATAAAACTCTTTCACAAGTCACTACTACTCCTATCCCACGAAAGGGTAGATGTAATAGCAGAACATGATAGTTACGGCCGCCAATAGACCGAGGCCGATGAGGGATTTCAGCAAAGAGCTCATTCTTGAACGCAGTGTAGCATAGAGGGCCGCCACTGCCAGGAACACGATAAATACGAAGGGAAGGTAGATGGAGGGTTTCCAGATGCTTGAATTCACTAAGAACATAACGGCTGTTTTCAGAACGAATATCCCTATGAAGATTACAATAGCGTGCCACCAGCGGAAATCGTCATGAGCGGCGTTATCATTTTTGGATAATTTTTTCCAAACGACTCTATAGATCCAGAAGAAAGCGATTACCGGGATAACGGACAGTAAAAACGAAATAAAAAGATTTACATTAATATTCCATTCCATGGGCTCCCCTAGTATGCCCCTGTTTAATAGATAGCGCAGAAGAGCCGCTACGATGCGGGGCGAAATACCTACTAAAGAAGCGAGGACGGATTTATCGAGGGTGGTCATATGCTATTCATTATACTCTTATTTTGCCTAAGCAAAAACAATCCCGGAGAG
>CALMNI010000092.1 GCA_937868555.1 uncultured bacterium
GATATTTCTCCAGCCATTTGTTCTCCTTTTTGGTTTTTTGCTTAATATTTAATTTTTAATTATTTAAATAATGACATTAAAATAGATAAATGTCAATAATATAGCCATTACTAGCCATTTTTATGCTAAAATAGACGCACTATGCCCCAAGAAGCTGATTTACTCAAAACCCTCAATAAATCCCAAAAAGCGGCCGTTACGCACGAACAAGGCCCTTTGCTTATTGTTGCCGGAGCGGGTACCGGAAAATCTACCGTTCTCATTAATCGCCTCGCCTACCTTATACAAAACAAAGGCGTGCGGCCCGATCGAATCCTTATAACAACCTTTACGGAAAAAGGAGCCGGAGAACTTGAAGAACGAGCTGATAAAATGCTGCCGTATGGATACGTTAATCTGTGGATCAATACCTTCCATGGCTTTGGCGAACGCATTTTACGCGACCACGCTCTTGATATAGGCCTATCCCCGGCTTTTACGTTGCTAACGCAAACCGAACAATGGATCATGGTAAAAAAAAATCTTGATCTGTTTGATCTTGATTATTATCGTCCGCTCGGCGACCCGACAAAATTTATTCATGAATTGATCAGCCATTTTAGCCGGCTTAAAGACGAAAACATTTCTTCGCGGGCCTATCTTGAGTATGTCGAAAATCTTAAAGCCGATACTGATGCAGTCATCAGCGAGGATGACGATGCCGAAAAAATGGATATTGGGCGGCTCAGGGAATTAGCCAATGCCTACCATGTCTATAATAAACTGCTCTTAGACCAAGGCTTGCTAGATTTTGGCGATCTTATAACGCATACCATACGCCTCTTCAAAGAACGACCCAACATTCTCGAACAGTACCGCCAACAATTTGAATATATAATGGTAGACGAATTCCAAGATACTAACAGCGCGCAGTACGAACTCATCAAAATGCTCGCTGCTCCAAAAAATAATCTAGTCGCCGTTGGCGATGACGACCAAAGCATTTACAAATTCCGCGGTGCTTCCCTCTCTAATATTCTTGAATTCAAAAATGACTATCCGAAAGCCAAAGAAATAGTCCTTACGGAAAATTACCGCTCCGGCCAAAAGATTCTTGATGCGGCCCATGCCTTTATTTCCAATAACAACCCGAACCGTTTAGAAACAAAACTCGGACTCAATAAACAACTCCATTCCAATAGCCCGGTACCGGGCGCGATACGCTTTGTTGAGTTCGCTACTGAGTTTGCTGAAACCCAAGCTATCACTGATATGATAGAGGCCCTGCATGCAAGCAGGCAAGCTGATAGCTGGGCGGATATAGCCATTCTTGTTCGAGCCAACGACACAGCCGATAAATTTACCCGCGAACTAAGCCGGCGAAATATACCTAACCATTTTGTATCTCTTAAGGGTTTATATTATAAGCCGGTTATCTTAGACTGCTTAGCCTACCTCCAGCTCTTGGATAATTATCATGAAACAGCCGCTCTCTACCGCGTACTCAACTTACCTCTTTTTAGAATTTCGCACTCCGATTTGCTCGCCCTTACTAAATGGTCGCGAAAAAAATTATGGTCATTGTATGAAACACTGGAGCATATAGATGCCGTTACCGACCTAAGTACCGAAGGCAATGCATCTATCAAACGCCTTATAGCTTCCGTGCGAGAGCATGCGCTTTTAGCCAAAGAACAAAAGGCATCAAAAGTCTACATCCATATTGTTCGCGATTTATTTTTGTCTTCGCTTGACGAAGACCGCGATCGCGAACAATTCAATTATCTCAATCAATTTTACTCAAAGATAAAAAGCTTTGAAGGATCGGATAGCAGCGCCGTTCTCAAAGACTTCCTCGAGCTTATTAACCTTGAACTCGAAGCCGGCGAAACGGGCGGGCTGCGCTTTAATTTTGATGACGCGGATACTGTCAAAATAATGACCGTGCATGCCGCCAAAGGACTAGAATTCGGACACGTTTTCATTCCCAACCTGGTTGATAAAAAATTTCCAACCATTAACCGCTCGGAACGCATTTCTATTCCCGAAGAATTAGGCGGACCTAAATCAATCAGCAGCGAAGCCCACACTGAAGAAGAACGGCGGCTTTTTTACGTTGCCGTAACGCGCGGCAAACGGGGCGTTTTTCTAAGCGGCGCTAAAGACTACGGCGGAGTGCGCGAAAAAAAACCCTCGCGCTTTATTGCCGAGGCTGGACTAGAAATTGAAACTTCTGAGCGCAGCTCTACAACTGAATTAGAACGCGATTTAAAAACGATTGATTCCCCTGCTAAAACCATTGCCTACCAGCTTCCGAAACAATTTTCCTTTTCTCAGTTAACTACGTACGAACGCTGTCCGTTAGAATATAAATTTATTTATATTCTAAAGATGCCGACCGAAGATAGTGCGCAGGCAGTGTTTGGACGCTGCATTCATTGCTGCTTACGGCAATACTTTCTTCCTCTGCTAGAAAATGCTTTTC
>CALMNI010000093.1 GCA_937868555.1 uncultured bacterium
AAGATGCTAATAGCAAGATTACATTTTTTAATAACCAATCTCAAAGCGGAGGAGCCATCGCTTTTTGGGACATTGACCAAGAGGCGTCCGGAATAAAACCATGGAAGGTTGTTACTATGGTTCCTACATCGGCCGCTACTGGTCCAGTTGTAGTTGGAGCTAGTTCTCCGGCACAGTTGAGTAACAGTTTGAATTTTGCCGTGGGCTCTTGCAGTAAAGACGCAGATTGCGGTAGCGGAGCTACTTGTTGTGCGGCTGGTTTGCCCGAAGCAGGTAAGTGTAAAGCTGATGCGGCGGCATGTTATGGCACAGTGGCAACAAGCGTCTATCAATGGCAATTTGGAACAGGAACGGGACAGCTGTCATGTCAAAATGATCAAGAGGCTTGCGGCACATATTGCTGCGGAGTAGGGAAGTGCGATCGCAGCGGTGCACAGCCTGTGTGTTCTGAATGTCCGGGACGTAATCAATGCGGAGATGGTAATTGTTGCAGTGGGGCTTGTAAGCCAGGAATTGGTATTGGGGCTCCAAGTTATTGCGGCGATCCAGCCTCTTGCTCGGGGTATAACGGTGCTCAATGCGTTGACGGATACACTTGCCCTAACTCTCCGGGAATGTGTTCACCGACACCTTCTACACAAACCTGCGATTGTTGTTGCGATAAAAACAATCATAATCCCCAAAATCCAGGTTGTTGCGCTGGCTTGACCTGTGGCGGATCTTGCGGTTCAGGAGCGGATCTTGGGCTATGCCTTGGTTGTGTTGTTAACGGTGTACCTAATGATGATAAATGTAATTGTCCTGGAACAACTGGTAAGGTCTGCACCGTCAATATCACGTATCCGATGGGCGCCTGTACCGATTGTTCATCTATTACTGACCCCGCTGAGTGTTCGAAACATACTCAATGCTGTGTTGATGGCCGTGAGGGTCCAAATAAAAACAAATGTACTAGCCTGGCACCTGGCCAGCCTCGTATTACAGATTCAGGTGGTAGCATAAAAGGAGACACCGGAAAAGCGGTTGCCGGGACAGGAAACGAAACTCCCACCGGACAACTTCAGTATTGCGGATTCTTTGCCTGCACTAACCAAAATCCTAATAGCTGTAATCCTTTGGCGGTAAAGGATGGTCCTTATAATGTATTAACTACCTGTAATCAGCAATGTGCGGCAGCGCCTATTCCTTGCAGCGGCAATAAAGAAACATGTTCTAATCCGCAATGCCCAACAAACATGCGTTGTGATACGGGAACCTGTGAGTGTAAGCCCGATGGTCTTAATCCTCCTCAAGAGATTTGTAAAAATCCGTTTACTCAGCAATGCACCGAAGGCTGTGCAGCGGCATTCACCTGCTTAACTCCAAATTATGGAAATATCGGAGGCACTAGTAACGAACTTCCTGATGAAACCTGTCGTTGTTGCTGTAAGCCGCCTACGGGGCCAAATGACGTGGATACCTGTAAAACTCTTGATGAAAGTCTTAGCTGTCTCAAAGATCAAGGCGCTTGTACAGGAGAAAATCGTGGCGCTTGCTGTGGCTGTTCTAAAGATAGCCAGTGCGGAGACGTTGGCCTTACCGGCTGTGGAATAACTGGGAACCGCTGCTGCCAGGCTCGGCCTACAGTAAAGGCAAGAATTCCAGCCCCGGCTTCAACTGATGTTTGCCGCAATCCTGTAATTGAAGCTACTTTTAGCGAGGGACAGAAAATGGATATTAATACGTTTAGCGGTAATGTTTTGCTTATAGGTGACTACGGGGGAGCTAGCGAATGTCCTAATGGATATAGTGGAGTTACTTCTATTTCTCCTACAAATAAATTTGCAAGTTTGTGGTATGGCTTAAAGCGTGTCGTTATAAAGGCAGCCCCATTTTTAGCTGCCCGTCCCGCCTTTGCTGATGTAAGTAAGTTTTGCTATGTTTCCGGCAGCGCGATTGGATATGATATCAGCGCTAACCAAACCAAGGTTAGATTTAGGCTAAATTATCCTTTAGACGCAAATCGTAAGTACTATGTTGTCTTAAAAGGAGATCCTGCTTTGGCAACCGCTACGCCAAATGATGGCGTTGTTCACTACAATCAAAATATTACCAACATAGCTAAGGTTGGTTTAAACGGCACTTCTATACGGCGCGTTCCGGGTGTTGTTCCTGCTTTCTTCAATAATACGGAATTTAAAAATGCCGATACGTGGACATTTGAAACGGGAAATAAAATCTGCTCACTTGATAGCGTTAAAATCGATCCCTCTTCATACCTTTTCCAAAAAACAGGGCAAGAGAAAACGCTCGATGCGTATGGGCAAACAAATAACGGTCAACTAATCGACAGTATTGAAGGCAAATATGCTTGGAGTTGGAGTTGGGAGTCAGGTAATTCAGATATTGTTAAAGTTGAAGATTCAACAAGTACCCACGCCGTTGCAACGGCTGGGAACTCGCGCGATGCTCAAACCGTAGCAAGGGCCAAGGCGACCATTGTAGTCGATACACTAAATAGCCCGTCAACCACTGGTAAAGTTGCTCAAGGAACAAGTCAGTTGCGAGTTTTCTTGTGCGCTAATCCCTGGCCAGTATATTATGCTTACTTCCCTCCGCCTGAATATCAATGGCCTTGGAAAAATGAAACAACCGGGATAGAATTTTATTATTGCCGTGACAAAGACGGCGCGGGGACTAATGACGATTTGCCGGCCATTCAAGAAGCACCGTTATCCCAAAGCAATAATAGAAAAGTTTGTATGTCGGGTTCTAATCTCGGCAAGGTATGTACCTCAGACGCAAATTGCGGCAATGTAGCCGGAAGTTGTTGGCCTGAAGTTTTAAAAGAGTTTTTCTTTTTCCGTGAAGTCGTGCCTGGTGTGCCGGTGATTACCGGTTCTACTAATGCCCAAGGGGGTAAAGTAATATTGCGTTGGCAGCCGACTGCAAATGCTCAAAAATACAAAATATATTATGGCTTGCAATCAGGCAATTATACAAAAACAGCTGAAGTAACGGGTACGGGCAGAGAATTAACTAAGGAAATTTCTTCTTTGGTAAATGGATTGAATTACTATTTTGTAGTGACGGCATTGACCTCTAAGAATCAAGAATCGGCTTTTTCTAACGAGTTGAAATTGAAACCAGTCGATACTACTCCGCCAGCAGTACCCGTGCTTAGAGCGCGTCCTAATAATACTGATATTATATTGTCCTGGGATTCTGTGCCTGAAGCGACGAGTTATATAGCCTCTTGGGGCGCCCAAAGCGGACAATATTCAATTTCCAACACAATAGCTGCTTCGACTACTCCTACTCATACATTCTCTGGCTTTAATTCGGGAAGCACGTATTATGTATCCGTTCGTTCTGTTGATCAGTATGGAAATAAGAGTGCGTATGCCAGTGAAGTTTCCGTCACTATCCCATAATTTTATTCATATGCCTTCTCTTAATCGTTTTGAAGCCTCTTCCGATCCCTCAGTACGCCGCGGTATTATTATCCTTGTAGTTGTCCTTTTGCTGTTAGCGGGGTTTTTCTTGTGGTACAATAATCGCTCCGGTTCTCTTGAAAAACCTTTAGATTCTTCAGGAAATCCTAAAGAGGGAGTGTTGAGTAGCATTTTTAATTTTTCAAATAAAACTGATGCGGACGAACAGACGATAAAGAATGATAGTGATGGCGACGGTCTAAGCGATGAAGACGAAAAAACTGCCAGAACTGATTCTCAAAAAATTGACAGTGATGGAGATGGCTTAAGCGATAGAGAGGAATTGAAAGTATACAAGACTGATGCTCTTAAAGCAGACAGTGATGGAGATGGTATTTCTGACGGCACCGAAATACGCGAGCGCACTAATCCACTTGATAAAACTCCAGGCGCCCCTTGGCCGCCTCGACCTAGTAGTCTCTAATTAGTAAAAGAAAAAATATGTTCAACCAAAATCAGCTTGATGCTGTTGCTTCAACTTCGCCAACGCCAACGCCAACAGCTCCTTTAACCGAAGGAGATAAAGTGAGTTTGGATAATACCGATATTTATTACATGCCGGAAAACTTCCAAAAAAATAATCAAGTTGCTGGAAAAGATAATAATATTCGAGGTGTTTGGGTGCTTGTGAGCGCCATTATTTTGTTAGCAGTCATTGCTCTGGGTTTATATGTCTATTGGCAGCATCCAGATATTTTGAATGGCATGTTTAATCGTCAACAACCGGCCCCCTCAGCTCCTCAGGCCCTAACACCGGAACCTAGCACTAACTCTTTGACTCCGGCCGCCTCGGCCCGCCCTAGCGGCTCACCTAAGGAAATGTACTTGGTGTATAGAAGCGAGCTAGCGCTCACCTCTACCGTAGAGGCATATTTGTCGGTATACGCGCGTTACGCAACCACGGCTGCTTACACCGAGTTAAATGATCGTAAAAGCGCTTTAGAATCAAGCGGAACTCAAGTTGATATT
Source organism: uncultured bacterium (assembly GCA_937868555.1). Taxonomy (GTDB): domain Bacteria; phylum Patescibacteriota; class Patescibacteriia; order Patescibacteriales; family Patescibacteriaceae; genus Patescibacterium. The sequence goes on from CALMNI010000093.1 coordinate 4,443, forward strand.
TTAAGCGCTCTCAAAGGAGAATCCTTGCCTTTGTTGGACGGTACCGAAGATTTGAAGGAAGATGTCACTGATACGCAGGCGACCGTAACGATTACTCAGGCCAGTAAACGGGAAGAGGGAACAGCGGTATTTATTGCAGAAAACGGCCAATGGAAATTATCAAAAGAAACCTGGAAAAGCTTGGATTCCACATCATCAAATGGAGAACTTGGTTCGGCTCAAGATGATGATCAGGACGGTCTGAGCAACGAGGAAGAGACTGCCTTGGGAACTAATTCCAAATCAAGCGATAGCGATGGTGACAGTTTTACGGATTTAGCGGAATTGAATAATGGGTATAATCCAACTGGTACGGGTAAAATTGATGCTAATGCTGATCTTGCTACCTATCTTAATACTACGTTTAATTTCAGTTTGCTGTACCCTGCGGATTGGAATAGAACAATTGCTACAACTGATGATTCAATTATATTTACTGCCCCTGATAAACAGTTTGTTCAAGTTTTAGTTCAACCTAATGCTGATCGCGAAGATATTGTTAGCTGGTATAAAAAGACGTTTAGCGTTGAAACGATTCCTAATACACAGTTAGTTTCAAATCCGGGTTGGGACGGTGTCCGCACGCCCGATGGCATGACCGCGTATCTAACAAATAAAGATAAATCGTATATTTTTATTGCCACATATAACGTTGGCGGCACAAAGATTATAAAATATAAAAATATATTTGAAATGGTTTTGCGTAGTTTGAAATTGACTTCATAAATATGTCTGTACGCGTAGTGAATGCGACGAAGCAGCATCTTGATGCGTCCTTGATTAAGCG
>CALMNI010000094.1 GCA_937868555.1 uncultured bacterium
ATAAAGTTATCCACAACCACCTAATTGCCTAAATAATAGCTAACATTAAATAAATTACTGCCCTTGCATATATATTTTTACTTTTGTATACTTTAGGTACTATGAAATATACCAAAAATTTAACAACAAAGCAAAAGCGGGTGCTTGATTATCTAAAAAGCTATCTCGCCGAACACTCTTTTTCTCCAACCATTGAAGAAATACAAGCCGCTCTTGCCTTTCGCTCCACCCGTTCAGTTAGCCAATATCTTGAAGCTTTAAGAGAAAAGGGCTATATAAGCAAAAATCGCAACCCTCGCAGCATCCAATTATTAGATCCAAACCAGCATTCCCGCGTTGAAACAACCCTCATTCCCCTCTTAGGGATGGCTTCTTGCGGTACGCCGGAGTTCTTTGCTGACAATAATATAGATGAATATTTACCGGTATCAAACGCTCTTTTGAAAAATTTCGGCGAAGACTGCTATTTACTTAAAACAGCCGGAACCTCAATGAATAAGGCCGGAATTCAAGATAATGACCTGGTTTTAATACGCCGACAAGCAGGCTATGAAGAAGGAGATAGGGTTGTCGCCGTCATCGACGGCTTAGCAACTATTAAAAAGCTTCATAAAGGCCAAGGAGCCGTCATTTTTTCTCCGGAATCGACTGATGTAAGCCATAAACCCATTATTGCTACTGAAGCCGCTATTTGCGGACGGGTCATTTGCTCAGTTCCCGCTAGTATTTAATAAAACTGTGGTATACTCAGTCCATAGCTTATCTAACTCCTATTCCCTCTATGTCAGCAAAATCAACTAGTTTTCACGGTCTCGGCATTGCCCCCAAACTCTTAGCCGTCTTAGAAAAAAACAAATTTACTGTTCCTACTCCTATTCAAGAACAATCCATTCCGGTTGCCATTGAAGGTAAGGACATTATTGGCATTGCTCAAACTGGTACTGGAAAAACAATGGCCTTTGGCATCCCTATGTTGCAGCGCTTAGCGCGCGACGGGGGTCAGGGTTTAATCGTTGTCCCAACTCGAGAACTAGCCGTGCAAGTTGATGAATCTTTACAAAAAATCGGCCGCAGTTTTGGCTTAAAAACCGCTGTCCTTATTGGCGGCGAAGCTTTTGATCGCCAGTTGCGAAAACTAAAAGCCAAGGCGCATGTAATCATTGCCACTCCGGGACGCCTTATTGACCACATGGAACGAAGAACAGTGCGCCTTGAAACAACCTCAGTCTTTGTCATGGACGAAGCTGATCGCATGCTCGACATGGGCTTCATGCCGCAAATTAAAATGATTTTAGAAAAACTTCCAGAAAAACGGCAAACAATGTTATTCTCCGCGACCATGCCGGCAAAAATTTTAGGCCTCGCAACGCAACATATGCAATTGCCCGTCCGCGTTGAAGTTGCTCCGGCCGGAACTGCCGCTAAAGATATTAGCCAAGAAGTTTTCTTTGTTGAACGGACAAATAAATTAGCTGTTTTGCAAACTGTTCTTGATGAATACAAAGGCAGCGTTTTAGTTTTTACGCGTACCAAACACGAAGCTAAAAAAATCGCTAAGTTTTTAAAAACTGCCGGTTACAAATCAAACGAAATTCACTCCAACCGTTCTCTTGGCCAGCGGCGCGAAGCGCTTGAAGGTTTTAAAATCGGACGCTACCGCGTTCTTGTCGCAACTGACATTGCCGCCCGTGGTATTGATGTGCGCGGCATTGAATTGGTTATTAACTATGACTTGCCGGAAAATGCCGAAGACTATGTTCACCGCATTGGCCGCACCGGCCGCGCTGGCGCAGTCGGGCACGCTATTTCTTTTGCCATGCCCAATCAACTTTCTGATGTTAAAAGCATCGAACGTCTTATTAAAAAAGCCTTACCTGTTGGCCGTACCAAAGGAACAATGGAAGCACCGGTTGCTCCAAGCTATCCTAATGGAAGACCGTCGCGCGGACGCAAACCTTTCCGCAGCACTGCCCCTTCGCGCAATGTTTCCCGCTCTCGCTTTTCGGCTCCCGGCAGAAGCTCCGCAAGACCGGCCACTCGTCCCCCTTCGCCATCATCCTCCTCGTCTTCCTCACCTCGCCGCCCAAGCATTTCCCCTTCTCGCTTTCATCCCAAGGGCAAACGCTATTAATATTGCTTAATATATGACCGAAACTATTACGCTGGCCGGCGGATGTTTTTGGTGCCTTGAAGCTGTTTTTAAACGCTTGCGGGGTATAGAACATGTCTAATCGGGCTATTACGGCGGTACCATCCCCCACCCTTCATACAAAGAAGTGTGCACCGGAACAACAGGGCATGCCGAGGCTGTACAAATTACTTTTGATAATGAAATTATCAGTCTTATTGATATTCTCGAAGTTTTTTGGAAACTGCATGACCCAACTACTCTTAATCAACAAGGCAATGACATCGGCACCCAATATCGCTCGGCTATTTTCTATTCAAACGAAAATCAGAAAAAGATTATTCTCGAGTCTTTAGAAACATTAAAAAATAGCCATACCTACAGCAACCCTATAGTAACCGAAATAGCTCCGCTGGAAATATTTTATCCAGCCGAAGAATATCATAACGATTACTTTGATCGTAATCGCGAGCAAGGCTATTGCCGCTTGATCATTGATCCTAAAATAGAAAAGCTATACAAGAATTTTAAAGATAAGGTTAAGCAATAAAAAAAGCCGCCGCTTTTAAGCGGCGGCTTTTTTTATTTGCTTAGTAATCTCGAACGCAACGGACAGGTAGGGCTTGATAATCTGTATATACTACTTCAGTATTAGTAAAGATATTCCAATAGTTAAGAGGAATAGCTTCGCGGGTAACGGCTGTCGATCCGCTAGAAACAGACCTGGCAGGAACATAGTTATAAGGCTGTGAGCCGGGCATTCCGCTAGCCGTGCAGCCATATTGGCTTTGTGACCAAGCATAACCGGTAATTCCTGCTCCAGTAAATGAAGATACTAAAGAAGGATTAACGGTACGTCGGCCAGTAAGCTTCCATTCAAAAGCGCTGCTACCGCCTTCCTTTAATTTTTGGCCGGCATTAGAACAACCATCAGGCGAAGTTATATTTCCGCACATATTTCCCCAATATCCCCGGTGTCCATCGCATTCATTACCCTTATCGGTTAAATATGTCTCCAAAGTTCTAAAATCATTTTCATTCGGTAAACGCCAACCGCTGGGGCAAATTGTTTTAGCGGTAGCAAGATTGTATAAAGCACCCCGGGCCTGGCAGTCTGCTTCAGTACCTCTCGTGTTTGAAGTAGTAATACAATCGCGTTGGGAAGTTGCTGTGCCCATGGTGAGAAGCTGTCCATCGGGGCCAGTTTTAGTCCGTAAGTTTTGGCCTAGCCAGCATTGGGTGCCTACTTGGAGGGTCGAATATTTAAATTTATCTCGATCAATAAGAGCTTGCCCACAACGAAAACGAGTAGAAGGTTCCGATATAAATGAGTCAGAGGACTCATTTCCCATTAAACCAGTGTAAATTTTTGCAGCGGAAACAAACTCATAAGCATTGGTTTGTTTATGAAAACCGATAATCGAAACTCCCTCTTCTTTGTTTTTTGCGGCTACAGAGCTTATAAAAGCCAAACTACCAATAAGCAAGGCAGCTGCAAGCATTAAGTAAAGATTTTTAATAGAATATTTCATAAATTAAATTATTACTGCTATACTAACTAAAGATAAATCATTATATCATATCCTTGATAATAAGTCAATAGTATGCTGAAAAAAATCATTTTTTCCAAACGGGGCTTCACTCTTGTCGAATTATTGGTCGTAATTGCCATTATTGGAGTTTTAAGCACCTTGGCCTTTACCACCTTTAAAGGCGCTCAGCTAAAATCACGTGATGCCAAGCGCCTCTCGGATTTAAACGCAGTGCGGAGTGCTTTGGATATGTATTATAGCTACAATAGACACTACCCAACTTTCATTACGGCTCTGGAGCCCATCAAAAATGATAGCGGCAAAGTCTATCTTGATAGTATGCCTACAAATCCCTTCCCTAGAACCGATCATGGCTGTGCTGACTCAGATTACGTCTATACTCCCGGCCCAGACAATAAAACATATTCTCTAACTAGTTGCGTTGGAAACAGTAATGAAAATCTACCGAAAACAGTATCAGCTATGAATAGTGGGGTGTTCAATTGTGGAGACATTGTTACGGATAGAGATGACTATGAATATCCTTCTGTTCAAGTAGGCACCCAATGCTGGCTAGGCCAAAACTTACGGACTAAAACTGGCCCCGATGGACAGCTTCTCACCATGGGCACAGCAACTTCCCAACGCGATTGTATTACTACTTCAAACACGAGAGGTACTGAAGCAGACTGCCAGGCCCGGGGTGCTTTATACAATCTTGCTACCGCTAAAACAATTTGTCCTGTTGGCTGGCACCTGCCCACAGACCTTGAACTTAGGCCAATTGAATCATACCTAACTGACAGCGGAAATACCTGCGTAGGTAATCGAGGGTACTGGGGCATGCAATGCGGGGATATGAGCTCTCCAGCCGGCTGCCTAAATGCAGGGCAAAAATTAAAGGAAGGAGGTAGCAGTAATTTTGAATGGAAGCTTACTGGCCGACGTACCGTTAACTCCTCTCTCGTATCTTCTTTCACTGGTGCTGGTACTACGGGCTATACGTGGAGCCAAACTACCTATACCTGCTTTGCAAATGGAATGCCGGGTCCCCAGCCTTATAACTATATTGCTATAAGATCTGTATCCAATTCCTCAGCAGCCGTTACTCGAGAAACGATTCCTCTTAACTTTTGGAATCTATTTGGAGGCACAGAAGTTGTATATACTGACTATCAAGCCCTGCCTGTCCGCTGCATCAAGGATTAGCCTTTAATAAAATAATCCCGTATTGCTCAAGGCGATACGGGATTTTTTGGACTAAATGCTTGTATATATGACAAGACTTTTGGAGCCGATAATCTACCTCCGCTACTCATAAGACCCTGTTCAGCATCAATAAAGTCAATGTTGTAGGCATTAATAAATTCTCTGTATTCTTCAGCTTTTCTTGAAGTAAGGCCGCCGGCAATGCCAATTTTAGTTGAACAGTCTTTTCGAATAATTTCAGCATATGGTCTTAATGCCTTGAATGAAAGCGCTTTACCTTTACCGCTACTCATATCAAGAAGCACGCCGTCAATGCTAGTTCCATATCCATTAATTCTTGTTACCAGTTCATTGAGGCTATATTTAATTTCTTTTAAGAGCAATTCATTAATTTGCAGAATTAAGGTGCTGCCGGGATGCCGCTCTTGTACTATTTCAATTCCCCTTTTATTCATCCATATGGGCGAATTAAATTGAATGCCAGTGCAGCCTTTTTCGAAAAAAGCATCAGAGCGAAGAATAAATCCCTGGTGAGCTTCTTTGTCTTTAGTAATACAATAATGAGCTATATAATTAATCAAACCATGGGGCTGTACAAGCTGTCCTATATGATTAAGGCTAACATATTTCTTATGTGCTCTTCTCTTTTCTTCAAGAATTGCCTGCGTAATAAGAAAACCGATATTTATTTTTTGGTTGAATGGGGCGATAACATTTGCTATTTTTTCAATTATCGTCGGCCCATTTACACCGCTAACGCCAATAACAAGCTTAGATTTCATTTGTTCCTCTATTTTTAAGTTTACAAAAATTGCTTTTGCCTCTAGCTTAGCGAGTATTTTTACTGTTTGTCAATCTAGCCAAGAAAGCCTTGCTATAGTATGCTGTTTTTATGAAAGTAGTCATCCAACGTGTCAGCCGTGCTACTGTTACCGTCCAAAGTGAAACTATAGGTTCTATTAAAGAGGGGCTATTGGTATTTTTTGCCGTGCACGCCAAGGACACAGAGGAAATGATCCCTAAAATGGCTGAAAAAATTAGTAATCTCAGGATTTTTGAAGATATGGAAGGAAAATTAAATCATTCGGTTATTGATACAAAGGGAGAAATATTAGTAGTATCCCAATTCACGCTCTATGGTGACTGCAGCAAAGGCAACAGGCCTAGTTTTATAGAGGCGGCAGCTCCGGCAATAGCTGAACAACATTATGAAAAATGAATTGGCTATTTAGTAGCTAAAGGTATAC
>CALMNI010000095.1 GCA_937868555.1 uncultured bacterium
TCAAGAAAGTAGCGGAAGGAAAAGACAGTCCATTTAAGCCGCTATCCGATAGCCTGGATGGCGTTCTACATAACTTCTCAACCGTCATTGATGCAGTCACGAAGAATCTCCCAGCCGCGCTTCAGAACGTCGATTTTAGCGGCTTGATTCGGTCCTTTGATGGGCTATTTGGTGAACTCGATACCCTGTTCACCAAGTTCTTCGGCGAGATTGACGTAACGACGGTCGAAGGATTATCCGCCGCGCTGCAAAAGATTGTCGATGTCGGTTCCTACTTGGTCACCACTACGCAAGGCATCGTTGCCGCTTTCGAACAGTTCGCCGATGCAGCGGGACGGGCGGTCGATCAATTCCTTGCGCTCGATAAGGGTAGCCAACTAGATTTTGGCAAGTTCATCGGCTCTGCAAAATTATTGATTGATGCAGGTCTAGGCGTTGGGAGCGCATTGATTGCTATCGGGCAAGCCGGTGCTGATATGGCGAGCGCTATTGATGTTGCATTTAGAGCCGCCAAAGTCACTATCAATACCATTCAAATTGCGGCCGGCGGCATTGCTTTACTGGTTACTGAATTAGCTTACAAAATAGCAGAAGTAACAAGGTTTGCATACTCTGTTGTCGGCGATGATGCAAAAGTCAATGAGATTAATATCTCGCTTGCTGGGCTACAAAAAACGGCAAACGAACTCACGGCGGACATTGAAAGAAATAAGAAAGAATGGCATGACGGATTTATTCCAGCGGTTAGCGATGCTGGACAAAAGGCAAAGGACGCTAATAACTCATTGCTTGGAATGTCGTTAGGGCTTAACGATGTCAAAGATAGCGCCAATAGAGCGACCGGAGAAGTACAGGATACCGCTGCAGAACTTGGCAAGCTGGCTGATATTAAGCTCGACAAGATAGAAGTGCAGTTTAGCTCAAAAGGAGAAGCCGCAGAGGCTGCTGGACAGATTAAGAAGGTTGGCGAAGAAGCGCAACAGCTTGTTCCTAAGCTAGTCACCGTTCGAGATGAAAACGGGAAAGTCGTCCGCTCTTATACTGAAATGACGAATGTCATTCCAGGTGTCACTGGCGGGCTATCGATTCTCGGTTCTAGCATGGACAAGACCAAGGACAAGGCTAAGGACGCGGCTAAGGAAAGCGATAACTTCAGAATCAAAATGGAAGAAATCGCCAGTAACGAAAGAATTAAGAATATCGAAGCTTACGTTAGCCTTAATGTTGCCGACCTAGAGGCACAAACAAAACGTGTCGAGGCGGCATTTGATTCAATCAATACCACGATCAACAGCACCGGAGATCTTCTAGGCTCTCTTTTCGGGAGTCTTGATAAAGCGGACACCTACACGAAATTGCAAATCATTGAGCAAATCGAGGCCGAGAATAAGCGCCGAGACGCTGCATTGCAGCTTCAAAAAGAATTAACGCAAGCTGAGATTGAGAATATTCGTGCAAAGACTCGGGCGCTAGATCGTGGCGATTCTATTCTAAAGATCGACGGCACCGGCCTTGCGCCACAATTGGAAGCGTTCATGTGGGAAATCCTCAAGGCGATTCGAGTACGCGCCAATGCCGACTTTGCGCATTATCTGCTTGGGATTGCAACGACATGATTAGTTTATCAGCAACATCTTATGACCCAAGCGGCGCATTGATTATCCATACCCGCTTTGAAAATGAATACCAAGGAGAACGGCGCGGGAGCATTACCGCGACCTTGGACGGTGGCGTTGCTGTCTACGATACCGGATATAGCCTGTCCGATAAGACGCTGACTGCGCGCATCAAGAATCCAACCAAATCGATGCTGGATACGCTTAATTATTTGGTCGCGTATTACGGGCAAGTGATTTTAAGCTACAGTCAAGGCGTATTCTTGGCGGTGCTGTCTTTCGCGCTGAATATCGACACGGTAACAATCAACTGTCGGCTGATTAGCCGGCTGGACGGCTAATATGGCAAGCACGATTACGGCTTACGACAAACTCTGGCGTTTAACAAAAACTGGCGGCGTCGATCTGGATACCGATACGCTCAAGTTGGCCCTTGTGACTTCCGGCTATACGCCTAGTACGGCTCATACGCAATGGTCGGACGTATCGTCGTATGAGGTAGCGACGGGTAGCGGGTATACGACTGGCGGCAAGACGCTGGCCAACCCCGTGGTAACGGATGATAACATCGATTACGACGATGTCACCTGGACGGCGCTGACAAAAACATTTCGCTATGCGGTTTGCTACAAGTCTGGGAGTGGCGGCGGGCTGACTAATCCACTGCTGTTTTATATCCTTCTCGACTCAACGCCAGCCGATATTGTCAATACAGGGAGCAATTATACGATTAGCTGGAATGCAACCGACAAGCTATTTTACAAGCCGTAAGTCATGGCTAATGGCATTGTTTGGTATCTCGGACATTCCCTGGACGGCGCTACAACAAACCCGGTTGTAGCGGAAGGGTATGATGAGGCCGATAACCTAATCTACCAGATTCGATTTGGTGGCGTTGAGTTCGGCGACGTTCCTAAGTTTGTTGTCGCCAATGCTGCAGGCCATTTGTTCTTTGCGCTCAAATCCTACTCGTATCCTTACAATACCTATAAAACCGACGGCGAATTCACGCGGGTTTATCGTCGGCAGGGCACGCGGATTGACTTCCCTAATCTACATGGGAATTATGTCTACTCTCTCGCTATCGATCCGTCCGACGATTCAATCTATGTAGGCGGAGAACAAGACTCTAGCGACTCCTATAAATCGCTTCACAAGTACAATAGTGCTGGCGTCTTGCAGTGGTCAAAGTCTTCAGAAGTCTTCCCGTATTATAGTACACGCTATGCATTAACGCTGGAAGCAAGTACGCATCGAATCGTTGCAATCAAGATTGATTCATCCGGTAATATCGTCACTGGAAGCGTTAGCCAAGAATGCGGTGAAGTGCATAAGTACAGCTCATCCGGCACATTGCTTTGGTCATTTATTCTCGATAGCAATATCTACGGACTTGCGTTAGACGGTAGCGATAACGTCTATGTGATTTGCAGCGGCGGAATCGGCTATTATGCACTTGAGGATTACGACCCGGATGATGTTTCATTAAATCGCGTTGAATTCACAAGTCCGGCGGAAGCTCGTGATTTAATCAAGCTAGACAGCGACGGGAATTATGTAGATTCCGTTTATATTGCAACCGAAGCGAGCTATGCGGAACAGTACGAGCCGAACGACATTGTTTTCCATGATGGCACGCTTTATATCAAGTCGTTTTATTATTACACGGTATCTTATTACAACGGATATGTGGCGCAATTCGATACCGATCTTGTATTCATCAGTAAAGCCTATTCAGTCAATAAGACTTGGGAGAATCCAAATCCATCAACGGCGGAAAGTTTTACGCCGTATCAGATGGATATCAATTCAAACGATGGAACGGTTTATCTAGCTGGCGCGCAAGTTTACGCCAAGACATTGCCGCACGCTGTCTATTACGAGGATGTCACTCAACTACCGGCAATTCCGATTGGCTTTGCGCTGGCGACTCCATCAACGACTGGCGACCGCTATAACCTAATTCCAGCGCTACCGCTGTCGTTCAGTCTCAAAGCGCCCACCGTTATTCGCGACTTCGCCGGTGCATTCCAACCTCCTAATATCTACCGATGCTATTTGACTGGCGGGAGCGGAACCATTGAACTACCACTGGCCTCATTCTCTTGCCGCCGGGGCTATGGTGTGATGACGATTAGCGCGGTCTGCCCGGCATTGACTGATGCACAAGTGCAGCAAGTGATTGACCGCGTGGCGGGAAATCTGATTATCAAGCGCGGAATCAAGTTTGCGAATGGCGTTGAGCAGCTTGATGAAATGTTGGTTGCTCCTTTATCCGATAGTCCGTATCGCCTCGATTCTGGCGGGCGATCTTCCAGCATGACGCTGGACGCAAAGAGCGATGCCGAGATAGAGAATCCCATGACGCGGGTTATTCAAGGAATCAGCTATCGCAATACCGCGAACGGAAGCCGACGCATTCGCTGTTCTGTCGATACGTATTTGCGTCCTGGCGATACTGCTGACTTGGGTGGAGAGGAAACAATGATTGTCGGAGAAATCACTTATGCAATCTCGCCAACGCAAGCGACGATGGAAATCAGTGAGGCTAGCTAATGGCCTACTATATTGCGGTTGGTGGCTTGCGGAATGCGTCTAATATCACGCACCGGCTATTCATTGATGGCACGTCTAGCCCGCTATACTCCTTCGATCATTACGGCGAAATCAATGCCGTTGCTTATGACTCATACGGGAATTGGTATGCCGCTGGCAAAGCACAACTAGACACAAGCGACTACAGCGGAGTATATACCGTTAGGAAGTACGATATTGACGGAAATCTTTTATGGCGTCGGTACTACCACACGACGACACTCTACGGGATAGCGGTTAATGACGCGGGCGATGTTGTTGTTGTCGGGGCATCGTCAGGCGGTAAAAGCATCCTCAAGTTCAATTCGTCCGGCACTGAACAATGGAGCGCTGACCACGGTGCGACAACCTATTGCGTTGCGCTGGACGCTAGCGGGAATGTTTATGTGGGCGGCGCGGTTTCGAGTAGCGTCTCAATTCGCAAATACAACTCAAGCGGCACGCAACAATGGACAGCGAATCATGCTGCAACGGTGCGCGGTATTTGTCTGGATGCTAGCGGAAATGTTTACGTCTGTGGAGATACCGCAAGCGGTCCTTATAATGTCAGGCAGTACGATAATAGTGGAACTCTGAATTGGTCTAGGAATTACCTGTACTCCGCAACCAGCGGAACGGTTTATGGTATTCGTGTTGATTCTAGTCAAAATACTTACATTTGCGGGAAAACGAGCGGCGTATACGGACTGGTCAGGAAATACAATTCAAGCGGGACTATTCAATACGATTCGACTTATGGTGGTGGCAGTGATTTAAGCGCCACGCCTTACGGTATTTTTGTCACGCCGGAAAGCGATGTGTACGTGTGCGGCATTCGATCCGCCAGCGTTGGCGAGATTGAAAAGTACAACTCAAGCGGAACTTACCAAACCGAGTACACAAACGCAGGTCGACTTAATGCGATTTGCGCTTTCCAGCTTGCGACGATTACCAGCGTTCCCGCCCTGGCCTTGGCTTTCGCATTGGGAGTTCCTGGCGGTGGACGGGCCTACGAAGTGCCTGGATTGCCAATCGCTTACTCTCTCGCGGTTCCCACTAGCACCGCGCCACCGGTGCCGCCTCTTGGCGACGGGCAAGTCATCTACCGCTGCTATCTCACCGGTACTAGCTTGATCGAACTGCCCATCGAATCGATTGAATGTCGCCGCCGGCGCAACCAAAGCACATGGCTATTGCTGTCGGTGCCGACCGTGACCACTGCCCAGCGCGCGGCGATCCTCGCGGCGGTCAACGTGGGCCAGCTTGTTGTTTATTCCGGCCTACGCGCTGGTGATGGAACAGAAACACTCGGAGAATTCCTACGGGCCACGCTGACGGAAACCGATGAAACCCTGGAGCCATGGGGCGCGTCCATGGTCCTGACCGCCCGAGTGGCGGCGGTCTTGGAAACCCTGCAAACCCGTACCCTGGAAGGTGTCTACCAACGATCCAATGCCAGCGGTCGCAAATCGATTTCATGCGTCAAGGTCAACCCGGTGCTGAGGCCAGGCGATACTGTAACCGATGGCGATTGGTCATTCGTGGCGGACTCAGTGACTTACAAAATATCGGCATTCAGTAGCGATATGACTGTGCGGGAAGCGCCGTAATGGGCAAGGCGATCATTACCGCGAACGTGGGCGACGGACTCTACAAGGCGCGTCCGCTTTATGATTTGACGCGGCTCAATAAAGAGCTGGACAAGCTCAATACCGACCAAGCGGAGTATTCGACCCTGCTAGGTAAAGCGGTCTTGTCGCTCTCGCTACTGGAAGATGAAACGGAAATCGCCCGTCGCGCGATGAACGCGGTTATCAACCAATGGCAACAGGACTTGCTTAATACCGCAAACCCACCGCCGATTGTACCGCCTACCGAAGATGATCCCGAAACCGGGATGCCGTGGGATCCACCAGACAGCGCGCAATATGGGCCGCTGGAAGACGCGATCAACGCCGCCAGAACGGCCGCTGGAAAGGCCACGCTAACCCGCGATGACGACCTGGATTTTGCCGCGCGCCGGCATGTTTACGACATGTCCGGACGCCGTCTGCTGGGGCACATCGGCAGCGACAAGAGCGTCCCCACCAGCCGCATCGCAGCTACCGGGTATCAGGCGGATTTCGCGGTGGAACTGGTGGCTTGCGGAGCGTTCACGGCCGCCAGCGCTGCCAACCAGTGGGCGATCAACGCCTCGTCGGCCATCTACAGCGATTCAGCGACTCAGCTAGGGGTCGCCTACACATACAGCACCAGCCATCCCGCTACGCACCTCTGGGTGGCCCTGCTGGCCCATCCAGACCCCGATCCGGACCCGTCACCGCCCACCGTGACATACCCTGATGATCCCGCGCAAAAGGTGGCGCGGGAGCAAGAGGCCGGTATGGAAAAGATCGAGCCGCCCAAGACCGAGGTGCTGGCTCAGCCGGCGAAGCTCACGGACGTGGTGAGGAAATTCGGAATCGCGGCGGGTAAGGAAGCGGCGGCACGAAGAGAAGTTGCAAGGTTGCTCGCTGAAAACGACGCGCGCGCGATGAGAATCAGCGAACTGCAAGCACTCAAGACCTCGCTGAACGCCCTAGAATACGATGTCTGGAGCACCTTCTACACGGAAGCACTGACAGTCGGGCAAGAGATTGAAACCGCTGAACCGCCAGGGTACTGGCGGGATGATGCGACTCCCACGGTGGTTGCCGGTGGTGGTGTGTATCCTCAAGACTATCTCTACACAGAGTACCCGTGGAATATCGCCGCGTTCGATTCCGCGCAAGTGAAACCGGGCAAGCTGGCATCGTCGGTCCCGCTATCGCCGGAAGCGGTCTATTACAATGCGTGCCTTGAGCCTGGGCATCTGAAGTGGAAGCCGCTATGGCGCTATGGAACGATTACACGGTTGGACAAGCCGGCGAGCGTGTGCGATCTGACCTTGGAAGTGGTCACGGCGCGGCTGTTCATCGATGAAAGCACGGCGCTTGATCTCAACGAGAACGAAACCCTGAACAACGTGGTGATCTCATATCCGCCGTGCAACGGCTATGCGTTTGAAGAAGATGATGAGGTTCTAGTGCTGTTCGAAGGCCATGACCGGGCTAACCCGAAGGTCGTTGGCTTCCGCAGGGCACCGCGCGATTGCAACGGAAGAGAGGATTGGTTGCAGCTTTAAAACCGCATTGCAGGGATGAACGGCCGTATCGGCATCGTCGGTCGGCCCGTCACACTGTCGCGATTGTGTTGTGGCCAATTCTTCCCGCCCGTTCCCGGACCACGCTGTTACGTGGCATAGTCCGAGCGCCCCTGCAATGCGGTCTTGCGTACAGTATATCATAGAAAATATTTTCACTACCCTCTTGCATCCTGCTTATACTGCTGTATACTGTAGTCAAGGGTAAGGCATGGGGCCAAGCCTAGATGAAAGGGGAAACTAAGATGAACGCAAATCTGAAGCAGGTCAAAAGTGTAGGGGAATATGCGTTCGGGAGTATGCCGTTTGCGCACCACACTCAAGGCAGCGCCCGCCGCCCAAGCACAAGATTAACGAAGTGGGTTTTATTCTTAGAAGGAGATGATTGCGAACTAGCTGAATACCCAACGAAGGGAGCCGCTTTGAAAGCGGCAGCAGGATACGGACTTACTGTGATTATGCAGTAATAAGCCTTCAACGGTCAGGCATGGGGTCGGACCCAAGAGGAAGGGGAAAGACATGAACAATCAGACGCTGAAGCAAATCCGGGAAGAGGCTACTCAGTGGGCGCGTCGGCAAGCTGCTAAAGAGGCCGCTAACCCGGAACTGAAGAAGCTCATGGATGAGCTTCGGGAAGCCGAAGCGATTTTCTTTGCCAGTCAACACTAAACACAACAACCCGCCTTTCGGCGGGCTTTGCATTGGAGGATTACATGACCCCAAGCGAAAACACAAGAGCGTGGGAGCAGGAAAAGCGGGATGCCGGGTGGGAGCTAGTGCGCGCATGGCTCCCTCCAGAAGCGATCAAGAAACTAGACGCGCTCGCCTCGCTGCACGGCGGGCGCGGTAAGGCGATTGAGGAACTGTTGCGCTAGTCCCAAGGTTGTGGCTTCAAATCCGCTTTCAGATAGAGAGGGTGGCACGGATGGCCGCCCTTTGTCAGTTTTAGTACGTGCATCCGATGCAGGAACCGCCGTACTGCATCCCCGCGCCCCAGGTGCTCCCCATGGACGCCCCACGCCGCGATCACGATTCCCGCGCCCGCCGCTAGCCTGATTAGCGCCGTGTCATTCTTTGGACCAATCGGATCGTCAAACCGCCTCATAACCTTCGGATCGGTCGCCCGAAAGGCAAAGATGTTCGTCATGTACAGCGCGGCATAACCCCAATCTTGCGCGTACCGGATGCAGCGGCGGACGGTCGGATCGTCTTGCGTTTCGTCCGCAGTTGAAGGATTCAACCCGATGAACATGGCGTAGTCGCCTGGTGCCCATCGCCGCAATAGCGAATATCGCCATGTGCGGCAAGGGCTGAAGGTGGCGGTGCGTTCGATGATCTTCATTAGAGTCTCTCGAAAACCGGCTTTCCAGGCGCGCCCTGCTCGATCATGATCCTAAAATGATCGTTCATCATGTCACCGATGGCCTCACGCTCCTCAAGAGGCGTAACCCGCTGCAATAACGTCCACATGCCATGGATGGCGATTTCAAGATTGGCGACGCGGGCGCGCAATAGCTTTTGCTCTTCTTAACCATTCTCATTACTGCATTCCTCGTATTGGCAACGACTCACTAGCTTGCCGTTATTCCAGACTTCAAGCGACTCGCTCTT
>CALMNI010000096.1 GCA_937868555.1 uncultured bacterium
GGTTGCAGCTTATTGGCGCTTTGGGTGATGATGATGGTGTGTTAGGAGCCGCTGGGGAGCTTGAAAAAATATTTGCATGTTCTGATATTAAACCAAAATTATAAATATGAAAAAAAATATTAATGCTTTTCGATCTGTTCATATGCGTAATGCCGTGCGATTGCTGATTGGTTTTTGCGCTTTGCTCGTTATCGGTGCAATCGCATTGTGGGCGTCATTGCCCGGAAAGCGCTTGGGGTTATTTTCTTGGACGGACAAAAAATCAATTACCCAGGAGCAAAAGAAAAATTCAGCCGAAGGTAATGAAGCCGGTTTAGCGGGCCCGGTTGCTGTTAATAGCGTTTTAAAGGTGAGGTCTATTGATTCAAGCGATCATATTATGGGAAATATTGGCGCCCCGGTACAATTTATTATTTATGAAGATTTTCAGTGCCCTTTTTGCGCGCAATTATATGATACTGTTGAGCAGGCGAAAGCGGAGTTTGGCTCCGATTTAGTAGTGGCCATTCGCCATTTCCCGCTTGCTAGCCATGAACAGGCTCTTCCCGCGGCCCTTGCTGCCGAATGTGCGGGCGCTCAAGACAAGTTTGATGGAATGTATAACAAGCTTTTTGCGTTAAATAAGGCTGGAAATATTAATTCTGAAACTTTGCGTGCAGCGGGCAAAGAGTTAAAACTGGATGAAACTGCGTATGCTGCCTGTTTGACTAAAGAGCAATATAAGGATAAGATACTCGCGCAAAAAGAAGAGGTAAAAAAACTTGGAGTTGGCGGTACGCCTGCCGGTTTTTTGAACGAAGAATATATTCCAGGCGCCCTTCCGTACCAGGATTTCATTCATCCTGACGGTACCCCGGGCTTAG
Organism: uncultured bacterium; assembly: GCA_937868555.1. Lineage (GTDB taxonomy): Bacteria > Patescibacteriota > Patescibacteriia > Patescibacteriales > Patescibacteriaceae > Patescibacterium. The sequence continues at coordinate 864 of CALMNI010000096.1, forward strand.
GGTTGCGGACCATGATCAAAAATAAGTTACAAAAAAAATAAAATCCAATTTGGAAGGATCGCATAGTGGTCGAGTGCGCTTGCTTGGAAAGCAAGTAGGCCTTAACGGGTCTCCGGGGTTCGAATCCCCGTCCTTCCGCCTACGCCGGTGGTTAGATTTGATATAAAGCAATTTTTTGTCATGAATATTTTAGAATCAATCAACCCCTCAAATTACCAAACTATTGGTACGGTACCTATTTCTTCAGCACAAGAAGTTGAGGAAAAATTTTTGCTGGCTAAAGATGCTCAAAAAGCATGGTTTGACGCAGGCCTTAAGGGAAGAATTTCGCATTTGCGAGAAGCATTTGATTTTTTGCAAAGCCGAAAGAATGAATTAGTGTTGCTGGAATCCAGAGAGATGGGGATGCCTCTTAAGGAAGCGGATGCTGATTTTGATTCCACATTTTCCTACGCGCAGTGGTATTTTGATAATGCGGAAAAATATTTGAGTCCCGAAACTACATTTGAAAATGATAATGAAATCCATCAAGTGCATTATGAGCCCTTGGGAGTAGGGGCAGTCATTATTCCTTGGAATTTTCCTTTTGCCAATTTTGTATGGGGAACGTTACAAGCGTTAATTGCGGGCAATACTATAATTTTAAAACATTCTGAAGAATGTCCTTTGAGCGGTAAATTTTTAGAAGACTGCATAAATAAATTTTTACCCAAGGGAGTTTTTAACGAAGTGTATGGCGATGGTACTGTGGGGCAGATGTTAGTTCAGCAAGATATTAATTTTATACTGTTCACTGGCAGTACAAAAACTGGCCAAGCATTATATGAGTTAGCCGGTAAGAAATTTATAAAAGCAGCGATGGAGCTTGGAGGCTCTGCTCCGGGGATTATATTTGCTGATGCAGATTTGGAGATTGCTATTCAAACTGTGTGTGCTAGTCGTCTTCTTAATCAAGGCCAATGTTGCGATGGTCTAAAAAGATTAATAGTTCACGAAGATGTCATCGAAAAGATTCTACCTAAAATTATCAAAATTTTTAACGCAAAAAAGATAGGGTCCGCTGAAAATGAAGAAAATGAAATCGGCCCCTTGGTCGCACGACGGCAATTAGACTTAGTTTGCTCGCAAATTCAAGATGCCAAAGATAAAGGAGCGGAAATTCTTTGCGGGGGACAGTCACTTGAAAAAAAACTTGGCGGAGCATTTTTTGAACCGACGGTTTTGAGTAAAATTTCTAAAGATATGAGGGCGTGGAAGGAGGAAGTATTTGGCCCAGTCCTTCCCGTGATGACTTTTAAAACCGAAGAAGAAGCCATAGCGATAGCTAATGAAACTATGTATGGATTAGGAGCCTATGTTTTTTCTAAAGATTTAGTATTAGCCCAGCGGGTAGCAGAAAAAATCCAATCGGGAATGGTTAGTATTAATGGAGTAAATTATATTATTCCCTGCAATCCTTTTGGCGGATATAAAAATTCAGGCTTTGGCCGAGAACATGGCAAGTATGGATTCCATGAAGTGACGCAAGTAAAAGTTATTGTTAAAGAAAAATAAAAAGATCTTACTATTATTTATTATCGCATGAAGCTATTTATCAACAATTCAGACTTAGACGCCAACCCTGCTCTTTTTTTGCGCGACGCTGGCTATACATATATAGAATCTCGTCATACTGGGCAAGGCAGTTATGCCCGCCCCATAGGCGGTGGCAATTACCCTCGTTTTCACGTCTATATTGAAGAACATCCAAATCAAGTGGTTTTTAATTTACATTTGGATCAAAAACAGGCAAGCTATGAAGGCGTTACGGCCCATAGCGGCGAATATGACGGGCCCTTAGTCGAACAGGAAGTTGCTCGCTTAAAAGCTCGCACCAAGCCAGGCAGCGGAGGTTCTCGAAAAACAGCCCCCAGTCCTTCGAGCGGAGATCCCCGCGCTGACCGTTGGTCATCGATGTTACGTAATATGTAATTTTTTTCTCAGTTCAATGGTATTACTTCTATGCTTAATCCATCAGATGAAATTAAATCACGCTTAGATATTGTTGAGATTATTCGCCAGTATGTTCCTTTGAAAGCTGCCGGCGGAAATTTTAACGGACGCTGCCCTTTTCATAATGAAAAGACGCCGTCTTTTACTGTCAGCCCAACTAAGCAAGTTTGGCATTGTTTTGGCTGCGGTAAGGGAGGGGACTTATTTTCATTTATCATGGAGATAGAAAAACTAACGTTTCCGGAAGCTCTGCGTTTATTAGCTCCGCGAGCAGGCGTTATTTTAAAGCGAGAAAATGGACCGTTGGCTTCGCAGCGCAATCGCATTCTTGACGTTTTGGATCAAGCCGCTCGCTATTATCATGCTATATTAATGACGAATGCTGCGGGTGAGTCTGCTCGTACATATCTGCGATCGCGTGGGATAGATGGAAAAGTTGCAAAAAATTGGGAGATTGGCTATGCACCCGATTCCTGGGATGATCTTATTACATTATTACGAAGTAAGAAATTTAGCGAAGAGGATATTTTATTGGCTGGGTTGTCAGTACGCAAAGCGGAAACCGGACGAATGTATAATCGTTTCCGCGGAAGAATCATGTTTCCTTTGCGAGAAGTTAACGGCAATATTGTTGGTTTTACAGGGCGTATATTGCCGGAATTTGAAGCGCGCGATCATCAAGGTAAATACGTAAATAGCCCCCAAACCATGGTATATGATAAAAGCAAATTAGTCTTCGGATTAGATAAAGGCAAGCAATCTATTCGCGAAAAAGATTTGGCAATACTAGTAGAAGGACAAATGGATTGCATCGCGGCGCAAGAAGCCGGATATGAAAACGTCGTTGCTGTTTCGGGAACAGCCTTAACGGCTGAACAAGTAAAATTATTGCAGCGGTATACGAACCGCATCGCCTTTGCGTATGATATGGATGCAGCGGGACGTTTAGCATTAGAACGGGGGAGTGAACAAGCGATGGCCGCAGAAATGGAAGCGTCGATAATAACACTACCAGAAGGAAAGGATCCCGATGAATGCATCCGCAAAAATCCACAAGGTTGGAAGGGGGCAGTTGAAGCAGCTATTCCGGTTATGGAATATTATGTTAATGAAAGCATAGGACGGCTTGATGTTTCCTCAACGGGCGATCGCCGCAAGGCGCTTAAGGAACTGCTTCCTCGTTTGAGTAGAATTGCCAATTCAGTAGAAAGGGATTTTTGGATAAAAAGGATTAGCCAGGCGATTGATATGGATGAAAATGCCTTTAGGGAAATGTTTAGTAAGTATGCCGCGCCTTTAGCCGCTGTTCGTGAAAGATTACCCGAAGCAGCAGCACAGGCGACCTTGAGCCGCCAAGAAATATTATCAGAGCAATTGCTCGCTTTGCTTTTACGCTTTCCGGGATTAATTGAATCAGTGAGCTCCCGTCTGCCTATTGATCAGCTCGTTGGCACAAGTAATCAAGCTATTTACAGGTTATTGGTTATATATTATAATAAAAACACTTCTTCAGGGATCGCTCCTAGCGGTTCAGCCGAAGCTCTCGATTATCCCGCTTTACGTTCTTGGCTACTCGAATATGGCCAAGACTCAAATGGCAGCCTCCAGGCGTTTGATCGGCTTGCCCTCGTAGTTGAGAGGAATTTTTTTGAAACTACTTTTGAACAGGCACAGGGTCTTATCGGCTCTTCCATTAAGGAATTGCGGCAATTTTATCTTAATAGCCGTCTTAAGGTCGTGACCCGCCTAATTTCTGAACTTGAATCGCGAAAAGAGCGCGCTTCCGCCGACGAAGCGCGCCTCCTCGAGTTGCTCAGGGAATTTAACAGCTTGGCCGAAGAAATTCGCCAGCTGTCGGTCTAATGTTTTTATACTATGGCTAAAATTGTAAAGAAGAGCCTAAAAAAGCCGGTGAAGACGGTAAAAAAAAGTATCTCCCGCGCTACAACTAAAGTAGCTAAAACCAAACCGAAGAAAACAGTTCGTACTTTTGTTGTTCCTAAAATAAATCCTAAGCCGGATCAAGTCGCTCTTGATGCAATGGTTGCGAAAGTTCGTCCGCGCGGCTTTGTTACCGAAACTGAATTGTTGCAAGTTTTCCCGGAAGTAGAGTATTACGTCTATGATTATGAATTGACGCTTGAACGCCTTCAGCGCAACAGTATACGTATTATCGAGGACTCGGGAGGATTTTTAGATTTTGATTCAAACACACGCCGCACCGAGCAGTTAACGGCAATGCTTGGTAGCGATAAAGACAGGCTAAAGTTTGATATCTCCGAATTATCCGCTGATTCTATCCAAATGTATTTGCGCGAAATCGGCAAGGTTCCATTGCTTTCGACGGAAGAAGAAATAGAATTAGCTAAGCGTAAAGAACGAGGCGATAAAGATGCCGAACGAAAGTTGATTGAAGCCAACTTGCGTTTAGTGGTTTCAATCGCCAAAAAATTCGCCGGTTCAAAGGGGCTTAGTCTTTTGGATTTAATCCAAGAAGGGAATATCGGCTTATTCCGCGCGGTTGAAAAATTTGAATATCGCAAAGGCTATAAATTCTCGACCTATGCGACGTGGTGGATTCGCCAAGCGATTACTCGCAGCCTTGCCGATCAATCCCGTACGATCCGCATCCCAGTCCACATGGTTGAAACAATAAATAAATTTCAGCATATCCAGCGCCAGCTTATTCAAGATCTCGGCCGCGAGCCACTGCCGGAAGAAGTCGCTTCGGAAATGGGAGAAAGCATTGATAAGGTTCGCTATATTATTAAGATTTCTCAGGATACGATTTCTCTTGAAACAACTGTCGGCGAAGATGAAGAGGATTCAACTCTCGAAGACTTTATTGAAGACGTCAAAAACGTTACCCCGGATAGGGCGGCGGCTTTGCAGCTGTTGAAAGATTATGTACGCGAAATTATTTCACAGCTTACGCCGCGCGAACAAAAAATTCTTGAAATGCGCTTTGGCCTTCTAGACGGCGTTTCCCATACTCTTGAAGAAGTGGGCGCTGAGTTTGATGTTACGCGCGAACGTATTCGCCAAATTGAGTATAAAACATTGGAAAAGATTCAAAAGCACCATTTAATTAAAAAGCTCAAGGATTATTAAGTTTTCCATTGACATCCCCGTTCTTTTCCTTTATTCTGTATAGGTATTTGAACTTCGCTTCGGCGGCGTTCCATATTCCCGGGTAGCTCAGCGGTAGAGCAGTTGGCTGTTAACCAATTGGTCGTCGGTTCGAATCCGACCCTGGGAGCAGACAAAGAACGCCACCGAAAGTTGGCGTTCTTTTATTGCCTGGCAGTCATCCTGTAAAGGATGATATACTAGGCCTATGAATAAGCTGATTGCCATAGGCGGCGGTGAAATTGGAAGACCGGGTTATTCAATGGAAACCTTACCGATCGATAGGGAAACTATTAAGTTATCCGGGAAAAAACA
>CALMNI010000097.1 GCA_937868555.1 uncultured bacterium
TTACTAATTTCTAATTTTTAGGAATAAAAATTAAAAATTAAAAATTAAAAATTTTTCTTAGTGTTCCTCTGCCGTAGTACTAATGGAAACGTATATCAAAACCAATATAGCAAAGATCAAAGCCTGAATCAATCCGACAATTACCTCAAGCAGCATAAAAGGTACCGGCATCGCGAAAGCTAAAATCGCTGACATGGAAGCGAGCAGCACTTCTCCGGCAAAAATATTGCCGAACAAACGGAAAGACAAAGAAGCAATTTTTGCCGCTTCACCGATAATTTCAATCAATCCGACAAATGCCTTAATAGGATTAATAAGGATAATCGTCGGTTCCTTCATTATCTTTTTCGGAATCTCCAAGAACGCCTTGATGTTAATAAATTTATTAAGGTATGTCCATGCGCCCACGGCCACTACTCCAAAAATGTGGCTGGCAACAACCGCAATCGACGCCAGCGCTAAAGTCGTATTTAAATCAGCGGTTGCTCCGCGTAAATACGGAACAAACACTTCGTGCCCGCCTTCGCTTACGAGCCGACCTATAGATCCGACTCCAGGAATAAGCCCGAGCCAATTATTGATAAGAATTAAGAAAAAGAAACTGAAAACAAAGGGCGCTAATTTTAATGATTTTTCGCGGGAACCGGTAACACCGTCAAAAATAGTCATGAACTGTTCGATAATCAATTCAAAAGCGTTTTGTAATTTACGCGGTACCATCGCTAAACGAGCCCGCAGCGTAATACCAACAACTAATAAGATAATAACAGCCAACCAAGAGGTTAGCAGTGAATTAGTAATGGTAAATGAACCAACATGGAACAGAGGCTCAGCATACAACGTATGCTCATGAGAAGCTTCTCCCTCGGGAGCAGCTTCTGTTGTATGCGTTTCAGCGATTTGATTTTCAGCGGCCACGGCGGCGGCCTCGGTTTCTACCATACTATTTCTTAGGAGGATCAAATTTCTTATATTCAATACGTGCTTGCCGTATCATTCCGGCAACCGAAATAACAAAGGAAACGCCGACGGAGACAAGAAACCAGCGTGGCGAAGAATGATACTTAGTATCAAGCCAGCGCCCTACCGTATATCCGGCAACTAAAGGCACTAACACCCAGCCAGAAAGACTCATAAAAATTCGCAGCGGCTCTTGCCACCACAAAGGCTTAGTATCAGCAGCTTTATCCCGCCCAATAGCGGGCTTTTCAATTGTCATGGACGGAAAAATAAAACAAGGGCGGATTGTCCTTGGTTTTCACAGAAGTCCAACGGGCTCCCACTACAAGTATATTCCCTACGTTTAAGAAAGTCAATAATATGGGCTAATTATCACCAATTATTGACTTATTATTATAAATATGCTATAATTAAGGATTATATAGTCCTTTTCATTTTATTTAATATTAGCTTTAAAATCTCAAAAACGGAAATTTAAGGCTAATATTAAATATATTATTGTAAAAC
>CALMNI010000098.1 GCA_937868555.1 uncultured bacterium
TGTGGCGGGGGTTTTATGTCAGCTATTCATTCTCAGCTGCATCTTGATGCGCATCGGCTGCATCTTCTTCAGCTTCGCGAGCATCTTCATGAGCTGTATCAGCTCGCTCGTCAGCTTCCTCGGTCTCACCATCTAGAAACACATTATTAGTCAACATATGCATGTATGTTATGAATTAAGGAAGCTAGAAATCTTCCAGCCACTACCTATAGTACGCCCTTATCCTAATTTTGTTACATCAAGACTCATTACTTACTATAAAGCAGGCGATGCAGATGGAGTTACGGTCGAGGATGGAGTAGAAGAACCAGGATTTTGCGGAAGAGGCTTTTTCGCACCCACTAAGCACACTGCCTGCCAAGGCACATAATGCGAAGAAAAGCGCTTATCTTTTTTTTCTCCGTTTGGATATGTAACGGAATAATCAAAATATGCATCAGCTCCGGCATGGGCGCTTTCTGTGCATTTCTTTTTGCCTTCCGGAAGGTCCGTCGTTTCAATAATCTTTGTTGGCGGCGGCGGAACAATATTGTATATTACAGGCTTGCCGACATTGACTTCGCGTCCATCTTTAGTTCCCCAAAAATCAAAATATAAATCATTCGTTCCCATGCGAGCTTGAATCAAAATATAATGCCCCGTATCATTCACAAATTTATAATCAGGAGCTGGATCATATATTGTTGCATCAGTGCCAGCTGGTTCATAATAGGCGACTCTATATGAATGATTGCGGCGAGCAGTAACCGGTAGGCCCGAATTAAAGGTCGCCCTAAAAACCGTAGTGCCGATTTGGCATAAACCGCCTCCAAACTCCGGCGTAGTTTTATTTTCTTTTATAACGAGCTCAGGCAAATATCCTGCCTTAGCATCTATTGAACCCAGGGCTTTTAAAAGAGAAAATTCTTCACCCGGTTTAATGAGCAGCCCATCCAAAGCCATTGCTCCTACCTTTATGTTATGTCGACGGTTGGCCGGGGATCCAACAAACTTTGAATAGCCGGTCCCTATGATTTCTTTCAAACCCAAATCTTCAGCAGTTTGATCAGCGACAGCGCTTTTTATTTCCTTAACCGTAAGCGCAATTTCGTTTGTGCTGCTTCCCGCCGCCCATTTCATAATTTCCTGAATAGCCGCCTCCCTATCAAGACTACGGCCGTCTTTGCCTGCCTGCCAAACCGTTACGCGGCCATTTTCAATTTTTAATTTTGCATCTTCAACCTCTTGCCCTACAGCAGGTTCAACTTTTTCTTTAAGAAATTGCGCTATGGCTGCAGGATCGAGCCCGGCAGTGACTGCACCGTCAAGTCGCACGGCATTTATCCAGCCGCGTATAAGACCCTGGTCTAGCTTCCATTTTTTTTCTTCGTAGACCAATGAAACTGGCTTAAGTTCTAGTAACCGAGCTATGGCCGGCTCTATATTACGAATATCGGAACGCTTGATATCAGGATAGGTTGTTTGAGTTGCTAGCATGACGGGCTCTGCTACACCCCAGCTAAAATGATCAATGATTGAATTAACAGCAGCTTCATAATCCAAACGCACTCCATTTTCTTCATCGCTAATATTTAAATCTCCGTTAGCCTCAATGATAATGCTGGCATTACGTGATTCTTTTTCAAGATCCGAAAAATCTCTTTTTAACTCAGCTATTATTTGAACCCTATCGGCCGATAAAATAAAGGGTAATGTTTTCCCGCTTATAAGCGCCTGTGTTTGATCAATGATATCTTTTACAAAGTTCCCCGAGCGGCCAATATTCATTGCGGCCCTTGTCGAAGCCTCACTATTAAAAATAATTAATTGAGTCGCAAGGTCCGGACTTAAACTAATATCTTCGGGAACAATTGTTTTTTTTCTATCCCCAGTACTGACCGTGATTCCATCGGAAATACTATTAATTCTATTGTCTAATAAAGCTTTTGCCTCCTTCGAATTTTTTCCGCCCACATCAACTCCGGCAACTCGTATGCCGGGGTACACCAAACCGTCATACCTATCCTCGAACCATACATAGCTCAAGCACAATAAAAAAAAGACAGCCACAACAGCGGTCAACGTTATTAATAGCCAAGCAGGCAGAATGTTATGCAGCTTTTTCATCATGGTTCTTCAATAACTCATTTAAAATATCCGCCGGAGCTGATACCGAAATTGGCTGCGCAGACAGGGTTAGCCACAGTGAAGCGCCAATGCTCACGCCGGCTGGCAATAAGGATTCAGGGCAGCGGAATGTTTGACCGTCGCATTCAAGACATGCTTCTCCATTTTCTACCGATTTTAATACCGCTTGATGTATCATATATCTCTTTCTTTTACCTTGATAGTAGTTGTTTTTGAACGGCGCGCCTTAGGCAAAGTTATTGTTAAAACGCCGTTATGCAAGGAAGCAGCCACCTTATCGCCTTTTACTTCTATAGGCAACACTATTGAGCGCGAAAACCTTCCCCAATAACATTCTCGGTATAAATATGCATCCGCGGCGATATGTTCTTCTGATTCTCGGCGCCCCTTAATGGTAAGTATATCCTCTACCAAGGAAATCTCTATATCGGTAGCCGAAGCACCGGCAATAGTTGATTTAACAACGACCGCATCTTCAGTCTGGTAAATATCAACCGAAAGCTGGCCCTCCTCTTCTCCAAAGGACGGCCACTCACTTGCTTGTTCATCGGGCTGGTGCATGACAAGGGGTCGGGAAACAACCGGCTCCCGGCGCAAATGTGACAAAAATTTTTTCATATTCTGCCTTTAGTATAGCATATTTTTGTGGTACACTACAGATAGAAAACGTATGACAAACATCACCCCCTCAATAGACGACCTCATCCACAATAACCCCCAACCCGGGGAGGATGATAGTCCTGAGGAAAAATTCCAAAAAAAACAAGGCGAAATTCAAGCACGGGATCTTGAACGGCTTACGAGCGCTAAAGCCGCGGCCAGCGGACTGCCATACATAGACCTCACCGGCTTTCCTATCAGCCAGGAAGCGCTGGCGTTAATACCCGAAGAAGAAGCTCGTGATTTACAGGTAGTGTGTTTTTATTTTGACGGCAAAAAATTGCGCCTAGCTGCGCGCGATCCCTTAAGCCAAGGCGTGCAGACTAAATTAGCTGAGTTGGAAGAAAAGTTCTTCATTAAAAACGCCGAAGTATATCTTGCTTCAAGCCGCAGCCTTGAACATGGACTCTGGTTATACAGAAGCCTGCCTAAGTTCAAGGCACCAAGCGAGGGCGTTGAAATCAGTGAGGCAAATTTAGAAAAATTTAAATCCGAAATTAGCGATTTTCACAGCCTGGGCACTAAAATCAACACGGTCAACATGAGCGATGTTATTGTCTTACTTATTGCTGCCGCTCTCAAAGTTGGTTCAAGCGATATACACATCGAAGCAGAAGAAAACGGCGTTGTTGTCCGCTTGCGTGTTGACGGAACACTGCAACAAGCGGCCATTATTGACCGCGAAAAGTGGCGCCGGGTAATCTCGCGCTTGAAAGTTCTTTCCAAGGTAAAAATTAATATTGAAGACAAACCTCAAGACGGCCGTTTTACAATTTTTACAAGCGAAGAAAAAATTGCTGTTCGTTCTTCATTCTTGCCTACTGCCTTCGGTGAAAGCGTTGTTATGCGTCTTTTACATTCGAATTCAGTGGCGCTCTCCTTTGATTCCCTTGGTTTATACCCCCGGGCACTAGAAATTCTAAAAGAGGAAGTTGATAAGCCTAATGGCCTTGTTTTGGTTACTGGACCAACCGGATCTGGAAAAACAACGACTCTGTATGCCGCCCTTAACCACGTCAATAAACCGGGTACTAAAATTATTACCTTAGAAGATCCTATTGAATATCAACTGCCCGGAATCAACCAAAGCCAAGTTGAAGAAGAAAAAGGTTATACTTTTTCTAATGGCCTGCGTTCAATTTTACGCCAAGATCCCGATATTATCATGATTGGCGAAATGCGCGATCTTGAAACAACAGAAATCGCCGTTCGCGCCGCTTTAACAGGCCACCTTGTGCTCTCAACAGTACACACCAATGACGCCGCTGGTGCCATACCACGCCTTATCGATCTTGGCATACAAACCTATCTCCTTACTCCCGCAATTAACGCCATCGTCGGACAGCGTCTCGTTCGCAAACTATGCCCTCACTGCAAAATTCAGCAAGAGCTCACTCCTGCTGACGAAGAAAAAATAAAAAAAATTCTTGCCGTTATCAGCCCCAAGGCCGGCATTGATGTCCCTAAGGATCCTCTCATTACCTATAAGGCAGTGGGATGCCCTGAGTGCGCCGGTATTGGCTATAAAGGACGTACGGGTATTTATGAAATTCTTGTCATGACACAAGGAATTAAAGAATTATCATCAGCAAATGCTTCTGCTTTTAAAATTCTACAGCAAGCGGTTGAAAACGGGATGGTCACCATGCTGCAAGATGGCGTCCTTAAATGTCTTCAGGGTATTACAAGCCTCGAAGAAGTATATGAAGTCGCCGGAAAAATGGATTATGTTGACGCCCTGTATGATATTGCCATTTCCCAAACCATAGGACGCGGCTTAAAGCTTGATGAAGCAGCGCTGCACAGCGGCCAATCTCTCATTGCCGATTTAACTATAGATCATGCCGCTTCCTTGCAAAATCTTCATACAAGCGAAATCTTAGCCAGCGTTATGGCTGGCGCATTAGCGGGCGAAGCAGGGGATGTAAATATTGATCCGGAAGAAAATCGCGTTATGATCCGTTACCGCATTGATGGGCTGCTGCATGATATTGCCGCGCTTGATAAAGAATTCTATATTCCCTTACTTGGTGAGATAAAAAATGCCGCTGGTTTTCCAACCAATGTAAAAAAACCCACCTACGATGGCCGTTTCAGCTTAATCATGCCGACAGGAAAAATAGACTGCCGTATTTCAATTATTATGGGCGGATATGGAGAAACAGTGGCGATTCGACTTTTATCAAACCAAGCTAAAAGCCTTGAAATGAAGAATCTCGGTATTAGTTCCGTTTCCTACGATATTGTTAACCGCTCCATTCATAAAACCCGAGGCATTATTTTTACTACTGGTCCGACCGGCTCAGGAAAAACGACTACCTTGTATAGCTTGCTTAATGCCCTCAACAATCCGAGCATCAAAATTATTACGATTGAAGATCCTATTGAATATAACCTGGGCGGCATTGTTCAAACTCAAATCAATGCCGAAGAAGGATATACTTTTGCCTCTGCTCTGCGCTCGCTCTTGCGTCAAAATCCAAACGTCATTATGGTTGGTGAAATCCGTGATGAAGAAACAGCTAAAGTTGCCGTTGAAGCCGCTCTTACCGGCCACCTTGTGCTTTCAACAATTCACGCTAATAGCGCCGCCGGCGCTATCGCTCGCTTTGTAGGGTTAGGCATTGAAAAATCTCTTCTCTCAAGTGCCATTGAATGCACCATCGGTCAACGTCTTGTTCGCAAGTTATGCCCGCACTGTAAAAGTGTAGGCGAAGCAACGCCGGAGCTAATTGAAAAAACCAAGCAAGCCCTCCAACAAATCGAAGGGCGAAATGACATTTCTATTCCCGCTGCTCTGACCTTTTATAAAGCTGTTGGCTGTAAACAATGCGGCGGCCTTGGCTATAAAGGACGTATTGGTATTTATGAAACAATCGCCATGACAAGCGAAATGCAAAAGTTAATTCAAACTTCTGCTGTGACTGAAAGTGACATTGAAAACCTTGCCCTAAGCCAAGGATCGATACTCATGATTCATGATGGAATTTTCAAGGCCCTTGCTGGCGATACAACAATCGAAGAAGTATTTAGAGTGGCCGCTTAATTCCGTTTAGATATGATCTCAAAAAATTACGTTTCCTCAATTGCCATTCTTGTGAGCGCTGTTGTTGGCGTCGGGATGTTTACCTTGCCGTATGTAGGTATGAAGGCTGGCATTCTTACAATGATTTTTTACTTTCTTGTGTTGGGCGGCGTACAACACTGGTTTCATAAGCTGTACGCTGAGATCGTTCTTTCTACAAAAAAACAACATCGCTTGCCAGGATACGCAGAAAAATATCTAGGCATAAAAAGCAAGCGCCTACTGCTTGTATTGACCATGTTTGCTGGATATGGCGCCCTACTAGCCTATACCATCATTGGCGGTGACTTTCTTTTCCAACTGCTAAGCCCTCTTTTCGGAGGGACGGTCTTTTTTTATACAGCCCTACTATTAGCACTGCGAAGTCTGGTTATTTTTTTTGGCCTATCATGGGTTACCAGAGTTGAAGTAATTTTAACAGGAGGACTTATTGGAACCATGCTAATTATTGGAGCAGTAGCCACGGATGGCGCTATGGCATCTAATATCACCTTATTTAATCCGGGCAATTTCATGCTTCCCTATGGACCTATATTCTTTGCCGTTGGCGGAATTTTAGCCGTGAATGATATTTGCCTAGTCATGAAAAAAGAGAAACAGCGCATTCAAAGCGCATTGCGCGTCGGTCTTATTATTTCCATTTCTCTTATTGCGCTTTTCACTATTACCGTTATGAGCCTATCTGGAGCACAGACCTCTCCGGATGGCCTCGGCGGCCTGCGTTCATTTATCGATCCCTTGTTTTACAATGTCCTCTTAGCTGTAGGCATTGTGACAGTAACCACTTCTTTCTTTGCGATGGCTGAAGCGCTTGAAGAAACATATGTTTGGGATTTCAATATTAACCGCCGAATTGCCTGGCTGCTCGTTTCAACAGTGCCCTTTATTTTGTATTATATTGGCGCTCAAGATGTCACAAAAGTCATAGCACTAACCGGTGCAATTTCCGGCGGCCTGCTCGGCGCTTTTTATTTAGTGCTAGCTTTACGCGCTAAACTTAAACCGGAGTTAGATTCTCCTATTAAAGTACACCTCACTCCGGCGATTGCTTACGCGGCAACAGCACTCCTCATTATTGGCCTTGGCTATCAACTCATAGAAATATTTGGATAATATGAAATTAGTAATAATTTCAGACATTCATGACAATCGCTTATATCTTGAAAAGTGCCGAGCCTACTGCCTAGCGCATGCTATTGAAGCAATCCTTTGCACGGGAGATATTTGCGATGAAGAAACCCTGGAACGCCTGGATGATTTTAATATTCCCGTATATGTTATACGCGGCAATGGCGATTTTTTTGAAGACAGTGCCTGTGATTCTTTAAAACATGTTACGTGTTTAGGAAGAACCGGAGAAGTGACTTTAGAAAACAAAAAAATCGGTCTTTGTCATGAACCTTACTATATTAAAGAAATACTGCCGAATAATTACGATATACTATTTTTTGGGCATACGCATAAACCATGGATTGAAACTCGCGGTTCAACGCTCGTCATTAATCCCGGCTGCTTATCCGGCCATCCGGCGCCTTCGACTTTTGCCGTCTGGGATACATCTCAGCCAGAACCGGAACTACTATTAACTGATCAATGCTAAAAGCAGCCCCCGCAAGAGGGCTGTTTTGGTAATAAAACTAGTTCTTTTTCTGCTCTAAATATACTAGCGTATCGTAGCCTTGTTCAATTCTATCTTCTTTACGGATGCCAAGGCATATTAAAAATTCAAACAATTCATTTTGCACCGCTTCTGAATCTTCTTCGTCAGTTATTTTTTCAACTTCAATAAAAGAACCTAGCGTATCAACATCATCCAAACAAATTTCATATTCTCCATACTGCGCTTTGCGGCGATATTTTTTTACTTGAATTTCTTCGCGATACCCGAGCATTAACAAAATTTCCCGCATTTCGTCAGCATCATCAACGGCTACTTCGTGCTCGATGGCATCAAGATCATTGGATAATGGCTGTTTAACGGTGAATAAAGTCTGGTTATTGCTTTGCCTAATGCGCAGATACTGGTTCCCGGGAACGTGCTGATCAAAGGGATGGTTATGATTCACATAAATAGCATCTTCTTGGCGCACCGGTTCCGATAAACTACATCCCAAATCTTTCAACTTTTCTTCAAGGATTTTTTTATCAAAAATTCTGGCCTTTACTTCAACTTCTTTGCGCATATGATTAATTAATAGTTTTTAAAAATTCATTTGTATGATCTGGTTCGGGGTCTAATGTCTTTGATACATTCCATATTACTTCAAACTGAGAACTGAGCATTTCAACAAATTCTCGGCTTTCAATAATAAAACCAAAGCTCTCTTTCTTTGAAGAAACAAAGGCTACTTTACTTTCATATATCCAATAACCCATTGAAAAATGAATATCCTCGGGGGCAATTCGTATTTCTCTAAAAAATCCGTCACCAACACCCATATAGGTATGCGTTTTCAAATCAACTCTCTGACTTTGCGGCCAAATTCCTCTCGTATAAATATGGCGTTTAATTCTCTCAGCATTTAGTTTTCTAAAAAACTCTTCTCCTAATAATCCTATGGTTGCTTTTATGGGCCAATAAGCTTTTGTTTCAATATCTCTATACAGCAACATATCACGCAAGACATGCTTAACACCCTCAGCGCCTTCAAATAATTGAAACTTAGGAGCGACTTGAATAGCTTGAGCATTGAGCTCGGTAAACATCATTTTAATTTTAATTTTATCACGCTCTAAGTCTTTAATCCTATCATCAAAAATAGATTGAATAGCTTCTTGTGATACGGGTATAAATGTCTTAACCCCATTTTTTAAGGACTCGACGATTAAGCCTACATCCTCTAATTTTCTCGCGAAACCATATAAAGATGGACGGGGCAGACCGGTTTTTTTTGCTAATTCTCCGGCTGTTAGTCCGCCATGCTCCAACAGAAACAAAAACATTTTTATTTCTTCATCTCGCAACCCTAATTTTTCGAGAGTAGTATCTAACATATTTACTTTAAAATTAGCCTATTTTCTATATGTTGTCAAATATGTACAACAGTATTAACAATATCCCTCCTTTTCGGTATGCTAAGAGATTCTTTAAAAATTAAATAAAAAAAAATGAATAACCAAAATTCTATTATCGTGAGTGAGAAACTAAGTGCCACAATTTTATCCTCGCGAAAAAAACTTGGATTATCTCAAGGCGAACTCTCAAAGCAATGCGGAAAAGTAAACGGAACAGAAATACCTATAATAAGTACTTCAACTCTTTCTAACATTGAAACAAAAAGACAAAAATCACTATCATACAGTGCTTACCATGCATTAAAAGAAGTACTGGGCTTTGATTGGAGAATAGTCGATACTAATTTCTTGATTTTGATTGAACGTGATTATAATAATGAACTTATAAATATATTACTGGAACTTGAAAAAGTTGATCCAGTTTGGATTCTATATACCGAATCCATAGATACCCAACCATTTTTTAATAAGTTGCGGTGGATAGAAAAAATTCTTGATAATGGAAAGTCAGATATTGCATTATTAGAACTCAAGCAAGAAGAAATAAACATTATTAAATCTTCTAGTAAATTATTGATAATCGCTTATCTAACTAAAACAATGATATTAGTTGGTTTAAAAAAAACCAAAAGACTTTTAGGCTCATCTGCTCAAAAATTTTTGCAGGACTTAAACGAAGTAATTACTATAAGAAAAATGAACACTTATGAACTTCTATTTACGTCCGAGTGGACATTATAAATAATACTATAAATTTATTCTAAAATTATACTTAATCAAACAATGGAAAAAGAATCTATATTCTTTCTAGTCATAGGTGTATCTGCATTCTTGGGAGCGTTTTTTAGCTGGCTCATAACACATGAAATTATGGACCGAAAGCTAAATAAAATGCAAAAAAAATTAAATGAGGCTAAATATATTCCTGGAACAGGTAAAATTGGTTACTACGATTCAATACTTTTAGAAGAAAAGAGTAGTATTCTCAGGCACGCACTAACAGAGTATAATCATCCCTATACATTTGCCCGTATACTGTCTTGTAAACAAATAGGACGAGAAGGCGAGCGGCAAAATTTTCGCTACACTATTGAATATTGGAACCATTAATATCTTATAACTAAAAGCGAACGCATACACGTTCGCTTTATTTTTTTCGTCCAAAATGTTTAATCTTTTACCTCAACATGAGCCGCTTCATATTCCGAAATCACATCTCGATGGCGTAAAATCCCAACTAAGCTATTAAATTGATCCCTTGTCGCCATATTCTTTTCTATGCGCTCAAACCAAGCTTGATGATAATTAAGGCGTTGTTCAAGGGCAATGAACCGTTGATCAATGTTATCAAAGCGCTCATTCATACGGTTCTCCAAGTCAACAAATTGTTGCTGAACTTTAGTAGAGAAGTCATTTAGAGCCTCCAAAATTTCTTGCATAGAAATCTCTTCTTTTTTCATACCCCCTATTTAATAATAAAGGAGGGTAAAAATTATTTTAGCACGAGCCAACTACCTTGCCAACTCACTGGCAATTGCTATTTCATCATTGCCAAATACTTTCCCGTATAACTCTTTTTTACTTTGGCAACATCTTTTGGCGTTCCGGTTGCCACAATTTCACCGCCCCTATCGCCGCCTTCGGGGCCAAGGTCGATAATCCAATCAACTGATCGGATAACGTCTAAATTGTGTTCAATAATCATTACCGTGTTGCCCCTGTCTACTAAGCGATTCAAAATACCAAGCAAACGGCGAATATCTTCAAAGTGTAAACCAGTTGTCGGTTCGTCTAAAATATATAATGTTTGGCCAGTTGGTCGGCGGGATAACTCTGTTGCTAATTTAATACGCTGGGCTTCACCTCCGGATAAGGTCGTTGCTGATTGCCCCAACTTAATATATCCTAATCCGACCTCAAACAACGTTGCTAATTTTTGGTGAATGGCCGGCAATGTCTTAAAGAAGTGCATAGCCTCTTCAACCGTCATATTTAAAACATCGGCAATATTTTTTTCTTTATAATGAATTTCCAATACTTCTCGCTGATAGCGCTGGCCATGGCAGACATCGCATTCAACATACACATCCGGTAAGAATTGCATTTCTATTTTTATAATACCGTCTCCCGAACAAGCTTCGCAGCGGCCGCCAACAACGTTAAAAGAAAAACGTCCCGGCTGATAGCCGCGTAATTTCGCTTCGGGCAAACCGGCAAACAAATCGCGGATAGGAGTAAATAGACCCGTATAGGTTGCTGGATTAGAGCGGGGAGTGCGGCCTATAGGAGACTGATCAATATCAATTACCTTATCCAAATTTTTTAAGCCGTCTATGCGCTCATGCTTTCCGGGCAGATCCTTGGCGTTATAAAAATGATGGGTTAGAGACTTTGCAAGAATATCCGTTATCAATGTTGATTTTCCGGATCCGGAAACTCCGGTAACGGCAATTAATTTACCCAAAGGGAATTCAACGGTTACATTTTTTAAGTTATGCTCAGTAGCGTTTACAATCGTAATTGCCTGCCCATTACCCGAACGATACGTACTAGGAGCAAGAATAACTTTTTTCCCAGTTAAGTATTGACCAGTTAACGACTTGGGATTCTTTTTAATTTGAGCCAAACTGCCGGCCGCTACTACCGTACCGCCATGCTCTCCGGCTCCAGGTCCGATATCAATAATATAATCAGAGGCTTCCATAGTTGCCGCATCATGTTCAACAACAATAACCGTATTCCCGAGATCGCGCAGTTCTTTTAACGTTTCAATAAGCTTGTCGTTATCGCGCTGATGCAAGCCAATTGACGGTTCATCTAGAATATATAAAACACCCATTAAAGCTGAGCCGATTTGGGTTGCCAAGCGTATGCGCTGGGCTTCGCCGCCGGACAGCGTATTGGCGGCGCGCGCCAAAGTTAAATAATTCAAACCAACGTTAAGCAAGAACTTTAAACGCAAGTTTATTTCCTTAAGAATTTGTGCGCCAATCTTTTTTTCCCGAGCGGTTAGTATTTTCGAAGCTTCTAAATCCCTAAAAAATATCGCCGCTTCATCTAATGATTTAACGGTGGCTTCATGAATCGATAAGCCGACAATTTTAACGGCGAGGCTCTCCGGCTTCAAACGCTGGCCATGGCAGGCGGGGCATTCCAAAACTCGCATATAACCCTCTATTTCCTTGCGGATATAATCTGATTCCGTTTGCTGATACCGGCGCATTAAGTTAGGAACAACACCTTCAAAATTTCCGTCTTTGTCGCCTTGCAAAATCATTCCTCGCTGCTTCGGGCTTAATTGTGCCATCGGCGTATTTAAATCAAAACCGTATTTTTGCGCAGCTGTTCCCAGTTGCTTCATCAGCCACATTTGGCCATTAACGTTGTTATAAATCCATGGCTTAATTCCGCCCTGAGCAATGGTTAATTTTTCATTAAAAACCAAATCCGGGTCTATTTCTAACTTTGTTCCCAACCCAGAGCATTCCGGACAAGCGCCATGAGGCGAGTTGAAGGAGAAATTATGCGGTTCGGGTTCAGTGATGGTTAAACCGCAATTCGGGCAGGCCAAAAGCCGAGAGAATATTTTTAATTCCTCTTCCTTTACTTGCCAAATATATACCAAACCTTCTCCGAGATCGAGCGCCCGTTCAACTCCCTCGGTTAAGCGGGAAATATCTTCTTTATCTTTGGAAACCGTTAAACGGTCAACAACAATCTCTAGCGTATGTCGCTTTTGCTTATCAACGCTTAAATCTTCAAATTCTTCCAGCGTATATATGATGCTATCAAAACGCAAGCGGCTGAAACCGGCTCGTTGAATGCTTGGCAGAACCGATTTATGCTCACCTTTCTTATCGCGAATAATCGGAGCGAGAATAATAACTTCGCAATCCGCACAGGTAGTCGTAATTTGATGGATGATTTCGTCCAGCGAATAGGGCTTAACTTTTTCACCGCAATTCGGACAATGGGGTATTCCTATACGAGCGTACAATAAACGGAGGTAGTCATAAATTTCCGTTACTGTTCCAACGGTTGAGCGAGGATTATGCGACGTTGATTTTTGATCAATGGAAATGGCCGGCGAAAGACCCTCGATTAAATCAACATCCGGCTTATCTATTAAGCCGACAAATTGACGGGCATAGGCCGATAAGGATTCAACATAGCGGCGCTGTCCTTCAGCATAGATAGTATCAAAAGCCAAAGAGGATTTTCCAGAGCCGGAAAGACCTGTTATAACAACAAGTTTATCGCGCGGAATTTCAACATCAATATTTTTTAAATTATGTACGCGCGCGCCTTTGATCTTAATGAAGTTATGAGGGGTTTTTGAGGAGGGCATAGGGTTATTTATCTTCACTAGTATACATGAAAAAACGCCCTATGGCAAGCCCCTAGGAGAAATAATCTTTGACAAAGTGAATTAATAATGATTAAATATCAACAACATTTTAAAAATTAAATAAAGAAATTGGGAAAAAATAAAGATAATCAAAGCCAGCCAACAGCACTCCCCGAACCAAAATTTTCTACTACCATTACGTTAAATAAAAAATCAATTCAGGTGCGGTTTATAAATCTTGTACGCTCAAACCACCAAAATCTTATAAACAAAAATTTAAAAAAAGTATCCTTCCCTCTCATTCAAATACTGCATAAAATTACCTTCAGGCACTGCCTTA
>CALMNI010000099.1 GCA_937868555.1 uncultured bacterium
TCTTTTTACAATAATTTTATATAAATGTCAACGAAGGACTTGATAGAGTTTTAAAGATGGGATTGCTATACTATCTATATGAAAATTGGAATATTTGATTCAGGCTTAGGGGGATTAGTAATACTGCGGTCTATTGTCGCACATATGCCGCAGTACCCATACCACTATTTTGGCGATACAAAAAATTTGCCCTATGGAGAAAAAAGCCAGGAGGAGATATATCGTCTAACACTGGCCGGCATTGATTATTTGTTTAAACATAATTGCGCTCTGATTATTATCGCCTGCAATACCGCTTCGGCTGAGGCTTTACGCCGTATCCAACAACAGTATTTACCGATTCATTATCCAGAACGTCGGGTACTCGGAGTAATTATTCCAACGATTGAAGAGATACGAGATTCTGAGCGCGTCGGCTTACTCGCTACTGAGGCGACAATTGCTTCGCAAACGTTTAATAAAGAATTAGCAAAAATTAACCCCAAGATCAAGCTATTTGAACAAGCTGCTTCTCAATTAGTTCCTTTTATTGAGGATAATAATAAGAGCAAGATAAAACAGTTACTACCAAATTTTATTAATCCATTATTGGAAAACAATATTCAGTCCCTCATTCTCGGTTGTACGCATTTTCCCTTTATACGCAAAGAAATTAAAGAGTTATGCGATCCGGAAGTAAAAGTAATTTCTCAAACTGAAATAATTCCAGCAAAGCTGCAAGAGTATCTTCGTCATCATAATGAAATAGAAAAATTACTAGATCATACGTCAGTAATACAATGCGAAGTAACAATGATAACTAAACACATTCAATCCTTAGCCAAGGCATGGTTTCCGGAAAGCGGGGCATTGAGGCTTGTTTCGCTCTAATGCTAGCCTTAAGAACATATTGACAAGTTTCAAAAATTAGGCTAAAATCTAGGCACCGTTCAATGCTCACTTATTCGTATTTTATTATATTATGTTAACGATTCGCCTTTCCCGCGTTGGTAAAAAGGGATATCCGACTTATCGTCTGATTATTTCTGAAAAGCAGCGCGATCCTTACGGGAAAGCTCTCGAGATTCTCGGCGCTTATAACCCGCATACTAAAGAATTGCAAGCTAAAGCCGACCGTATTACCTATTGGATTTCCAAAGGAGCCGGTATGTCAGACACCGTTAATAATCTCTTGATAAGTAAAAAGATTATTGAAGGAAAAAAGACAAAATCTCCTGGCGCTAAGACTAAGAAAAAAGAAGCTAAGTAAAAAAACGCCCTTAGGGGCGTTTTTTTAATTCACCTCTCCCCCGACCCCTCTCCATCTTTGATGGAGAGGGGTGACTAATACTAAAGAATATACGCAAGATTTTAAAGTATCCAAGTTTTTAACCTAAGAAAAATTTTATTTTAGTTCCCCTCGCCCCGCAAAGCGGGGGAGGGGCTAGGGGTGGGGTGAATTAAGGCAGCTTAATCTTTAACCCCTTTTTCTTCAAGAATTCCAAATGTTCAAGAACGACTTGTTCCGATATATTTCGTGCGTGCGCTATTTGTTTAACCGAAAGGCCTTGGTTAAAGAGATCAAAAGTTTCCAATTGCGTAAGTTTGGTTGATAGTTTAGTAGCCGGTTTTTTTGAAGGCATTTCAACGTCTACCATTTTCCCTTCCGAAGTCGGGAAGGCCATGTATTTTAGACAAGTATCGCATTTCTCGCAGCGTACTAATTCACTATCGCCAAAATAATCAAGCAAATATTTTTGCCGGCAGCCGGTTGTAAAGACATATTGCTCCATCATGTCTAGTTTTGAGTAGGCTTTAGAAGCTTTTTCCTTCATTGCCCGGGTATCTATTTCCAAATCGGCCGAATCCACTTCTTTAAGCATCTCAATTTCCGTTCCTTTGAAAGGCGGCGTATAGGCAAGAGCGCCGCTGACGCTTAATTTTTTAATAAGGCGCGTAAGGGCATCGCGGCTCACGCCAATGAGAGCGGCCGTTTCGTCTAAATTCATTTCCGTACCGGCAATCAATTCATTTTCAAAACGACCGCATAGCTTATCAAAAGTTTCTAACTGTTTTTTAGCACGTGCTCCCAAAGTTTCGCGAGCTGAAACCGGAGAGCTCAATAGTTTTAACGTAGCTTGGCCAACGCGTTCGCGCGCTCGGCGAATATAGCCAGCTCGTTCCAAGATTTTCAGGCTGGTGCCAATCGCCATTTCTGGCGAGTCATCGCCAACAGCTTTTTTTAAATCGCTATAGGTGAGCAAAATTCGATTCTGACCGTAACCCAATAAACAATCATAGACCTGATGCACTAACTCAGGCGCTGGGTTATCTCCGCGAATAAAAAATTCTCGCAGGTAGCGGTCTTTAGGATTGTACAGTAATAGGCAGACGCTCGGCTTGCCATCTCGTCCGGCACGTCCAGCCTCTTGATAATAGGCTTCAATGGTTCCGGGGAGATCATAGTGAATGACAAAACGAATATCTTTTTTATCAATGCCCATGCCGAAAGCGTTGGTAGCAACAATGACCTGGGCTTTCCCAGCCATAAAATTATCTTGCACCCATTTTCTTTCTTCGCTTTGCATCCCCGCATGATAGCCAACTGCTTCAATGCCGGCGCCGAGCAGTACTTCTAATAATTCATCGGCTTTGGCGCGCGTACCGACGTAAATAATGCCCGAGGCATCGCCGAGGCTTGTTAGGATATCTAGGACAATAGACGCTTTTTGGCTGTCAGCGGCTTCTGAAACGCCAAACTGCAAATTAGGACGGGCAAAACCGGTCACTATTTCTAAAGGACCCTCAACACCAAGTTGCCGAATAATATCTTCGCGCACTTCCGGCGTCGCAGTGGCCGTTAAGGCGATAACCGGAGGGCGCCCGACAAGCTCGATGGCATCGCGCAAACGCATATAACTTGGGCGGAAGTCATGTCCCCACTGGCTGATACAGTGCGCTTCATCAATGGCAAAAAGGCTGATTTTTATTTGCCCGAGGCGAGTGGTAAAGTCGGTGTTATAAAAACGTTCAGGAGCTATATAAACAAGCTTATAGTTTCCAGCTGATATATCTTCAAGACGTTGGGCCGTTTCTTCAGTGCTTAGGGCACTGTTAATAAATGTTGCTGGAATGTTGCGTTGCACTAAGGAATCAACTTGGTCTTTCATTAGGGCAATGAGCGGAGAAACAACAAGCGTAATACCCTCAAGCGCCAAAGCAGGCAGCTGGTAGCACAGCGACTTTCCGCCGCCAGTAGGCATAATAACAATTACGTCCCGGTTGAGGAGGACGCCATTGATTGCTTCTTGCTGGCCAGGACGAAAATTCGAGAAGCCGTAATATTGTTTGAGAAGGTCAGGAAGACGATTCGTATCGCTCATGATTGTAGAGGTTTTCTTTTTTTAAAAATTTGCAGCGTATTCCAAAAAGCCATGGCAATAGTCATGGGACCAACGCCGCCGGGAACAGGAGTGATGAAAGCGGCTTGCCTGCTCACATCTTCAAAGTCAACATCGCCTTCGGGCTTATTCTCCGCATTCATTGTAATTCCAATGTCGATGATAATAGCTCCGTTTTTAATCATTTTTTTTGTTATGAAATGCGGCCGGCCAATTGCCGATATGAGTATATCGGCCTGGGTTGTTCTTGAAATGAGCATGGGGTCATCAGCCGAGGCGATAGTAACAGTCGCGCCCTGGCGGCGCAGTACCTCGGCTAAATTATTTTCAAAAATATCTGAGTTAGCAAGCAAGACAACATGCTTGTTCATAAGATCACAATCCACGCTTTGGAGCATGGCGATAATAACGGCGTAGACTGGAGGCAGAATCGCTTCGGCGGGCTTTGAACTCATTAATAATTCAAGATTTTTTTTAGTAAAACCATCGACATCTTTTTCGGGCAAAATAGTATTAACAACGCGATCAGTATTAAGATGCGCCGGTAAGGGAAGTTGTACTAATATAGCATCGACGGCTTCGTCCTTGTTTAGAAAATCAATCATTGAAATAAGATTTTCTTCACTAATATCATCATCGCAGCGATAGACATGCGTATCGATTCCGACACTTAAGGCTTGTTTTTCTTTGCGATTAACGTACAGCGCTGAATCGGGCCGCTCGCCGACTAAAATAATCGCCAGTCCGGGACGGGCGCCGCCATAGGCATGTATTTCTTTGGCAATAGTATCTTTAATTTTTTCGGCTAAAATTTTGCCGTCGATTATTTTCATGAGATTAGTAGGGCAAGGGATAGCGCTTACACATTTTTTTAATGGTATTTTTGCATGCTTCAATTACCGCATCGTCCTCTTTGTGCATAAGGGCGGTATCAATGGTTTGGACAATGAGACGGCAGTCCTCAGGCGTGCAACCGCGGGTTGTAATAGCGGGAGTTCCTAAACGAAGGCCTGATGGGTTCAAAGGCGGGTTCGGATCATTAGGAATAGTGGAGCGCGAAACAGAAACACCAATGCGATCAAGAATTTTCTCGGCCTCTTTACCGGCGAGGTTTTTCGAACGCAAGTCAATGACAAATAAATGATTATCCGTTCCGCCGGAAATAATATCGTAGCCAAGCTTTATGAATTCGGCGGCCATTGTTTTTGCATTCGCAATAACAAGTTCGGCGTAATTTTTAAATCCCGGCGATAAGGCTTCATGAAAGGCAACCGCTTTAGCGGCCGTAACGTGATCATGCGGACCGCCTTGAATTCCGGGGAACACTGCTCGGTCAATGGCTTTAGCGTGTATTTCTTTGCACATAATCATAGCGCCGCGAGGACCGCGTAATGTTTTATGGGTGGTAGTCATTACGACATCAAAAAGCGGAACCGGATTTGCTAAAATGCCAGCGGCAATTAAACCGGCTGGATGGGAAATATCGGCAAAAGTTAAGGCCCCGACTTCAGCGGCAATATCAGCAAAGCCTTGCCAATCAATATCGCGCGAGTAGGCGCTGAAACCGGCAACAATCATTTTTGGCTTTTCAGCTAAAGCTAGCTTGCGCACTTCGTCCATATTAATACGTCCGTCTTCTCCAAGTCCGTATTGAACAAAACGATACATCATCCCGGAAAAATTTATGGGATGGCCGTGCGATAAATGGCCGCCGTGATCAAGCCGCAGTCCCAAGACGGTATCTCCCGGCTGTAACAGCGCCATGTAGATGGCGGCGTTGGCGGGGGAACCGGAGAGCGGTTGGACGTTTACATGTTCGGCTTTAAATAATTGTTTTGCTCGTTCAATCGCTAAATTTTCAATTTCATCAATAACGCTATTGCCGCCGTAATAACGTTTGCCTGGATAGCCCTCGCTGTACTTATTGGCGAGCGGCGAGGCGAGCGCCTCAAGAACAGCTGGAGAAACATAATTTTCCGAAGCTATGAGTTCGAGCTCTTCTGATTGGCGGGTAACTTCCTTATTAATGAGATTGGCGATTTCGGGATCAATATGTTGTAGGGTGGAAGTTGATAACATGGCTTTATTTTAAGAGAGTAACGCAAAGTATTCTAATTTAAGCATAAAAATAGGCCTCTCACAAGGGTAAAAAGCCTAATAAAATAGGTATATATTGACATTTAACCTAAAATGTGCTATCATTAGTGTAGATTTAGAACTTTGAAAAAATGATTAGTGGAGTATAAAGGGCTGGAAATATGCAGTTTTTTATATTCCACTAATTAAAATATAGTCTAATGCATAAAATACTAGATTTACAAGAAATAATTTCTGTAGGACGTATGGCTCTTGGTATGCTATTGCAGGGTCTTACCTTTGAAAATATCGAAGAGCAGACTCCGGAATGGTGCCTTGCCAAAATAAAGGAAATCAATAAAGCTTCAATTGGAAATACTGAAATATTAACATATTTAAGTCTGGCTTTTCCTCATAAAGAATTCAATCTTCAACTCTTGTCTTTATTGGGGCGACGAGCTCAAGGATCTTTAAGCAGACCAGAGCTTGTGAATATTATTTTTTGCGGAAAAACTTTAGAGCAAATTGATAGAATGAAGGGAGAAGATTTGCCTTGGATACGTGAAGCAACAAAAAATTTCTTAAAGCTGTTTTTTAATAAAAAATTGATGCCAACAGTGGTTGGTAAAACAACTTTATATCCAAGCAGCTTCTTTTCAGAAGCGATTCCTGTCTTGTTTATGAAAATATATTCGCTCGGCGGAAGTTTAGATTTTGCATGGGATGAGTAAAAAAATAAATAATTTTTACCCCTTTTCTGTAATTAGAAAAGGGGCGTAATTTTATACATCACATATTTCACAAAAAACCAAATTAGATTGTTACATGGAAACAAGAATTAATTTCTCGATTATAGTTAATTTGTTAATGACATTAAAATTCAGAGTCGAATCAGTTATTGCAATGCTGATGAGCGGATCATCAAATGATGATCCAACTACTGCTGAAAGCGTAGCTATCCTGAAAAACATTAAGGAGGAGGATTTACTTGAGTTGGCTGATGGTATTAATAATAAATCATTATTTCTATTTAAGAAGCAGTTATTAGCGAACCTCATGAAGTATATATTCGAAGATAGTAAACAGAGTTATAGTATTGTTAAAGAATATGAAACGAAAATAGAAGTGCTTAATTTAATGTGTGAAGGAGACTCAGGTCCTGCGTCCGAACAATTCTGGAAATTAGCCGTTGGTAAAGAAACTGGTATTTTCACTAAATTAAAAGATTTATCAGAAGGACAATTAAAAGCATTGGGTCAAGCAGCAAATAATCAATATCTATGGGGAGCGATTTTAGAAACCGGAAAACTAAAGGGTAAAGATAGCACTTTGCTTGCTATCTGTCCGACTTGTCATCTTGCTATTGATTATCTCGACTATTCGCGCTTAAAGACTATGACTAAAGAAGAGCTATTTCTTGAAGCAGCGCAGGTAAGTAAAGCTAAGTCTTCTCAGGCTTACCATTGGAAACATATTCTTCCGGAACTTGAAAAATACCAAAATAATCTTTCAAAAGAAGAATATTACGAAATGCTCAAGTGGAGCAATCACACGATAGATTTAACTATTGAACATTGGAGTCTAAAAAGACTACCAGAATATTCTTTAGATGAATTAGCTATGCTATTTTCATTTTTAGATAAAAATGATTCGAGGTTGAAAATAATCAGTGAAGTAATGTTGCAAAAGAAAAAATAATAAAATAATATATAAAACCGCGGTTGCCTTAATGGAACTGCGGTTGATTTTTTATCCAAAAAAAAGTATACTGCCCGAACAGGAGTTTTGCTATAAGCCCCTTTTTTGCTAGGAAT
>CALMNI010000100.1 GCA_937868555.1 uncultured bacterium
AAGAATGCCTAGGGCCGAGAGAGAAAATATCCAAATAGCGGTTGTGCTTATGTTGGCAGAAGTAAGCCCTGCGCAAATAATAATTCCAAGAATGCGTAAGGCTCTTTGATTGAAATGTTTTTTTGTCATGCGACTATTTTTGGTTTATGTAATTTAGTTAGTTATCTTTGTGCTCATAAAGCAAAAAGAAAACCAACTAAATTTTTTTTAAAGTTCGTAATCCAGTATTATGTCATAAGTTTTTAATAAAGTCAATCGGGTTTCTTTTTGACTTTAGTCCATTTTTTATATAAAATAGACGTATTATTGAGTCTTACAACACTTATGCTTGATCTAAAATATATTCGTGAGAATGTTGAAGCAGTGAAGGAAAATGCTAAAAATCGTTTGAGTACGGTTGATATTGATGCGCTTTTGAAGAAAGATGAGGCGTTGCGCGCTTTAATTACTGAAATGGAGGCTTTACGCGCGAAGCGTAATCAAAGTTCAAAGCAAAAGCCCGGTGCTGATGAGATTAAGGCGATGAAGGAACTGGGCGATACTATTGCAAAACTTGAAGAAAAAGAACGGGTAGCTGCGGCTGAATTGCAAACTGAATTAGCGGCTGTTCCTAACCTTACTCATCCCGAAGTAAAGATAAGTAGCGATGAAAATGATAATCCGGTACTCGGGCAATACGGAGAAATCCCAACCTTTTCTTTTGAACCAAAGGATCATGTCGAGTTAGCCGAAGCTTTGGATCTGATTGATTTTGAACGCGGTACCAAAGTTTCCGGTGCAAAGTTTTATTTTTTGAAAAATCAAATGGTGCTCTTGTCTTTGGCCTTAAATCGCTATGCGCTTGATGTTACCTTGAAGTATGGGTTTACGCCGATGATTACGCCGGATTTGGCAAAGACAACTATTGTTGAGGGCATGGGCTATAGTCCCCGCGGCGAATCAAGCCAAATTTACAACATTGAAAATGATACTTTGTCATTAATAGGGACGGCTGAAATCACGGTCGGCGGTTATCATTCTGGCGAAACGATTGATCTATGCTCGCCCAAAAAATACGTCGCTTTATCGCATTGCTTTAGGACTGAGGCCGGCGCCTATTCTAAATTCTCCAAAGGAATTTTTCGTGTACACCAATTTGAAAAATTAGAAATGTTTATTTTCTGCCAACAAGAAGAAGCTGAAAAATTACATACCGAAATGTTAGAAATTGAAAAAGAAATATTTAGCGGTTTAGAAATACCATTCCGCGTCATTGATCATTGCACGGCTGATTTAGGCGCGCCTTCGTATCGTACTTTTGATCTTGAAGCCTGGCTTCCCGGCAAGCCTAACGCTGAAGGAGGAAAGGGGGATTGGGCGGAAATTACTTCAACCTCGAACTGTACCGATTATCAATCTCGTTCGTTAAACATTAAATACAAAGACGAGGCGGGAAATAAAAAATTAGCCTATACCTTGAACGGTACGGCCGTTGCCGATCCGCGCGCCTTGATCGCTATCATGGAAAATTATCAGCAAGCCGATGGTTCCATTAAAATTCCTAAAGTGCTGCAACCCTATTTACCTTTTACCGAAATAGCTAAATAAT
>CALMNI010000101.1 GCA_937868555.1 uncultured bacterium
AAATGCAACGATGGGCTTGCTTGCCGAGTAAACTTGCCGATATTATTAATTAACTGCGTATCTGTATAAGCCGTCCCGTTTTCATTTATCGCGTTCCCGTCAGTTAACTCATCCCAGACCAAGGTCCCATCATTTATATCGTATGATCCTGTCTCATCTTGCAACGTCAGATAAGCTTGTTCACCGCTTACTTTGTTGTAAATAATAAAATATGTCATCCGAGCCCCAATTTAACGCATGATAAATATGATCCAGCTGTCCCGGCCAAAGTGGCGGCTGATGAGGATGCGCGTAATACATCACCAGCAGTTAGCTCCATTATTCTTGTTCCCATCAAAACACCAACGCCTGGCGTTATAATTCTCTCTGCCACAGTTGGAGCAGCAGTCAAAATAGCTTGATTTCTGCTTACGTACATCTGTATGGTATTAGATACTTCTTGATAAGTAATTGCATAAATCCCGGTAACATTTACCGTAATAGATGCACCAAGCGCCGCGCTTAAAGTAGCAGTCAACGCCGTTCCGATATTAATTCCAAGCGTTCCAAAATTCCGAATAAACGTATTAGTCGTGCCATACCCAGCCCCCGTTTCAAGCCTAACTTCGCTTTTATTGATTGCCGTTGAAGCAGGCGGAACAATCACGATACGCCAGCTCGCAATAGTTCCAGTACCGCCAATTGATTTAGGATCAAGCGTCAAGCTAGTACCTGTGTAATTCTGCACCATGCACACCATATAATTATTGGTGTCTGCGGTTGCCGTCGAGATTGCAACAACCCACATGCCTTTCACAAATGATAACCCAGCCGCTACGGTAAAAACTTTCCCTGCGGTCAAGTTAATCGTATGCGATGAGGTACTGGTGGCAGATAACGAACCGTTATTAAACGCCGTTGCAACCGCGTCTAGCTCTTCAGAAAATCTGGGAAGAATCGTTGCAAAATACTGATCAAGGTACGCCTTGAACGAAGGATCATCCCTGTTTGGGAATGCGCCAATTGAAGTTATTGCCATTAAATGATTTCCTCGATGACTAAATCACAATAATTAATTTTTGGCAAAGGCAAAATGATTTTGAAATCCTGGTAAAACCCATGCGCAATCGTGTATTCATAATCTTCTGCATTCACGCCAATAAATATGCAAGGAACAGAAGAAAGCGTCCTGAGCAATTTATTCACGCGATTGGTTTCAGATTGATTCAACACAACCCTAAAATTCATTAGTTTAGAATTAGGCTTTTTGGTTAAGGTTTTTACGTTGTTGACATCGGTCGTCGTAACAGAATAATCCTTGATGTTGATTCCTGCGCCATATTCAACCTCACCAATTTCATACGCTTTAGTTAATGCCAATCTCCCGATTGATACCGTGCTACTCCCAGCAATCGTTACCGTAATCACGGGGTTGTTATAAGCTTCCGGGAAATCCACTTCGACATGGTCAGGCTTTTGTTCAAACTCCTCAAAAAACCAATCATAAACGGTCGCAACCTGCGTGGCGTCCATTGTTATGGTTTTGTTATAAATCTGTTCAGCGCCGTTATTTGTTGCGGTAATAAACACGGTTTCGCCCACCACGTTGATCAATGCAATGCTAGAAATACGCTGGCCTGGCGCAATCGTGAACGACACGTTATAAAGCTTGGATGTAATCGTGCTCGAGTAGCCATCCATAAAAGCATATGCATTGGTTGGCCCAACATCTAACCATCTGCTCGGTGCATTTTCTGGCAATGTTGCATCAACCCCAGCAATCAGGTTTTGATAAATTCGATGCGTTGTTGCCCGAATAACTTTCGTCCCGACTGTGTAGCTAGTCGCAGCCGCCCACGCAGGAAAGTCACTCTCTGGCAAGGCCGTGTTAGCCGTTACCTGCGCAAAGGTATAATCAATCGGTTTTAAGATATACACACTAAGCCCTTACCGGCGGCATGCCGAGTTTCTCCCAGCGATCCAGCGTATCTGCTGTTTT
>CALMNI010000102.1 GCA_937868555.1 uncultured bacterium
ACATTAAGGACTGACGAGAACGGGACAATGACCTTATCCTGACGAGGAAAAGAATAGTGAACCTTTCCATTGATCTGCCGAAAACCTTGGAAGACCGGTTAATCGCATATTGTGCCGCGCAAGGAATCTCCCAAAGCGAAGCAATCAAACGCGCCCTTGATTCGCTCTTAAGCGACGGCTCGCCGACACCCTACGAACTCGGTGCGACTGGATTCGGTGCGGATAAAACGCACGGTGGCGACATTGCTAGAAATAGCAAGCGCCTGTTACGAGAGCAATTTCGTGCGCCGATTGATCGTTGATACCGGATTTCTGGTTGCGCTATACATTCGTGCCGATGGCTTGCATCCTGCCGCCATCGCTTATCTCCAACGTAATCGCCTACCGTTGCAAACGGTAAACCCGGTGGTTGTGGAAACGTGTTTTTTTCTGGATGCCGCAGGTAAAGTGGCGTTGCTGGATTGGATCGCGCATGGCGGTTTGACGGTAGCGGACATTCCTGTAAGCAGCTACTTGGATATTGCCGCCTATATCCAGAAATACGCCGACCAAGATATTGATTTTGCCGATGCGGCATTAGTCTGGCTGGCGAATCAGACTGGGGAGAAGCAAATTCTAACCGTCGATGAAGGAGATTTCCGAATCTATCGTTTAAGAAGCCGTACAAAAACTAACACATTGATATTATTATAGTATTTTTGATAAAATAAGCCAAAATCCGGCGATTATTTTAATTTCAGAGATTCTATTCGAGGTGCTGCATGGCTTGGCCAAAAGAAATTCCTGGTAAGAGGTATCCCAGTGATTTGACAGATGAAGAATGGGAAATCTTGGAGCCAATTTTAAAAAAGCCGATCCTTATACGACAGGTCGGCCACGTAAAGTCGATCTCCGTGAAGTAATAAATGCCATTTTTTACCTGAACAAGACGGGTTGTCAATGGCGGTATTTGCCTAAAGATTTTTCCTATTATACCTTAATTAGTTACTATTATCACAAATGGGTTGACAATAATACTATCGAGCAAATCAACACAGCGATTCATCAGCAACTCCGAAAAGAAATGGGTCGAAATGAGCATCCGAGTGCAGGGATTATCGATAGCCAAACCGTTAAGGGGACACCGGAATCAACCCGGGAGTCCGGGTTCGACGGTGGTAAGTTGATTCAGGGTCGCAAGCGGCATATTGTCGTAGATACAACGGGTTATCTCATTGTTGCTCTGGTTCATGCGGCAAATATCTACGATGGTCATGCGGCTCGCCAAGTCTTGACCACCTTGTTTTCAATCGTGGATAGCGTCAAAAAAATCTGGGCGGATGGTGGTTATAGAGG
>CALMNI010000103.1 GCA_937868555.1 uncultured bacterium
AGTATTTATACTACGTGTTACGATATATGACAAAAAAGCCCAAAAAATGGACTTTTTTAAAAAAACGCTAAGTACGCCTCTATGCTTAACTAAGGTTTAAATAACCGGCTTCATCAATAACAACAATTTTTTTACTTTCCAAAACGCTATACAAAAAGACGTCCGTAACCTGCCGGCGGTAGAAAAATTCTTCTTCTGTTAAAACCGCATACGTAACTTCATTAACGAGCTCATCCTCTAACTCTTTAACTAATTTAGCGACCTTATCTTTATTAAAATTGCCAACAATAAGCATATCTACCTGCGCCTGCTTATCATTAATAAACAAGCCGCTCAAAATCAAAAGCTTAATAGAGCCGAGTTTGCGTAATTTATCGGTAAAGTCCTTTTCGCACAAAATTTGCGCTTTGATAATGAGCTCCCGAATTTCATTATATAAGATAAAATTCTTATTAGCTTGAAAATATTTGCGGTCATTTTTACCGGGTTTATCATCATCGGCTGCTTCCTCGCCTTCCCCCTGATGGCTTAACAGTAATTCCAAAGTCTCAAGATTTTCCAGCTCGCGGCGAACGGCGCTTAATTGAAGGTTAAGATGGCGGGCAATTTCCCGCATATAATACGAGGAATCGGGGTTAAGTAAAAAAAGCTTTAAAATTTTGACGCGGGCCGTTGACCCGAAAAGTTTACCGAGCATAGAAAGGCGTTGATTTTTATTGATTTTTATCGTATAGTATTATCGAGTGGACGTCAAATCAAGAATCGCCCGTATGAGCTATAAAGTAGCCCCCCTGACCGTCAATCCTAAGCAGAAATCAACGCTTTCCAGCAAAGTTTTTGTCAGCCAACCATCGGCTGAAGAAGAGCAGCTTGTTGGGCGACTTTTTGTATTAATGGAGATTGATCACAGCCGCGCTGATGAATTTTCAGTGGCGGATTTTATTGTAAAGGAAATTTATCGCCATTATTACGAAAACGAACAGTTCTTTTTACGAGAAAAAATTGCCAATCTTAAAATTGATTACATTTTTGAAGCGGCCTTAACAAAATTAAACAAAGGCATTGCCGAATTTTTAGAGACTGAGAAAATTCACCTCAACCCGGAAAATCTCAATATTGTCATCGGCGTCCTTCATAAAAACCGTCTTCTCTTTGCGCATATAGGCCCCAATAAAGCCATGCTGCTCTATAGGCCTAAAAGCAAAACTGGCGAAGCGCTTTTGAATTACAACCTACTCGACGTTTCTGAGAAGACTGAAGATCCAACCAGCGAACTTGTTAATACTAATAAATTATTTGCCAACGTTGTTAATGGTCTCATACCTCCGCGCGGCTATTTCCTTTTTGCCAATGAAGCCGTCATGGAATACCTCTCTAAAAAGCAGCTGACTGATATTGTAACAACATTGCCGCCCGCCGGCGCTGCCGAACAATTGCGCACGCTCTTAGAACAAACAGACGCCTACGTCCCCTTCTTCGCCCTCATCGTCAAAAATACCAGCGGCGAAGAATATGCGCTTCCCACTTCAGAAGTGGCCGCTTTGCCGGAAACAGCGCTGTCACCAGCCGGTGGCGGCCGCGTTTCCGTCGATCAACTCAATCTAACCCAACAAAAAACCGAACAATTATTAACGCCTTCGGGAATGCTAACGGTAAAAAAGTGGCTTAATCGCTTACGGCCGGCTTCCACTGATATTAAAAGTTTTGCTCAAGACAAAGCCCGCCAACTAAATATTTCGGCCGGACGACTCAATATCAAGCGCCAAAAATTACAGCTTGGGAAAAAAACCGCTGATGTCCTTAAAATTTTAGCTTCTCTCCTAATGGATGCTGGGCGTTTTATCTTCTCGCTGTTTACTGATCCGACGGTATACAAAAATATTTTGGAAAACTCTAACAAAGCAGCCCGACGCTTAGTATTTTCATTGCGCAATATAATCGATACTTTTCGCTCCCTGCAACCAAAACATAAGATCCTCCTATCAGTTATTGGCTGCTGTCTACTGCTTTTCATCGGCAACCGCGTCTATTCAAGCATAGTATCGAGCCGCGAAGCGGCAGCGGCCCGAGTTGCTGAAACGCAAACTGCATTTGAACAAAAAGAACATCAACTTGAAGCCTCACTTCTCTATAACAATACCGAAGGCGCCCGGACCCTTCTAACCGAAATGAATGATCTTATAAATTCATTGCCGCAAAAAACCGAGAAAGAAAAAGCGGTAGCTGCCGAATTGACCACCCGCTATCACCAACGGCTTGATGCCTTATATAATATTACACGGCTTAATAACCCCTCTCCTTTTGTTGAATTGCCAGCTGACGGGGATTCTTTGGTCCTTGCTAATGGCCGGCTGTACTCAGCTAACGGCCAAAATAAAACGGTTTACCAAATCGCCCTTGATAAAAGCATTACTAACCTTGTGGGTGATTTTTCAGGAAAAACAATCAATGTTCTTAATGATGAAGGCGATGTATATGTTTGGGACGCTGATTCCCTTTACAGTTTGCAAGGCTCGTCATTTAAAAAAGCGACTATTGAAAATAAGCCTGCTTCCATAGAAGCAGCCGCCGTCTACAATACCCGCCTGTACGCGCTTTCCAGCGCTGATAAAACCATCTATCGCTTTAACCAAGACAAGAAATCATTCAGTTTCTCAAATAGACAAAATTGGCTGAAAGAAGATGTAGCCCCCGGAGCAATTTCTTCACTGACGGTTAACGGGCGAATTTATGTGGTGGCCGGAAACGCCATAAAAGAATATGCTGGCGGGAATTCCGAAGACTTACGCCTTGATGATACTTCGCCTGCTTTACAAAATCCGACAATGGCGCTTAGTTCCCCCGACCAAAAATCGCTCTATATCTTAGAACCGGCAAATAAACGGGTGCTCGTGTATTCAAACGCAGGCAAATATATTGCCCAATACGTTTCCGAATCTTTTGGCAGCCTTAAAGGCTTAGCTATTGATGAAAGTGCTAAAAAACTATACGTCCTCAACGGCAAGGCAATTTACGAACTCGAAATACCGCTTCAAAAATAAATAGGGCAAATAAAAACCCCCGGATTATATCCGGGGGTTTTTAGATGAAAAAATATTACTTCAAAGTAACTTTTCCGCCAGCTTCTTCAAGCTTAGCTTTCATCTTTTCAGCGTCTTCTTTCTTAACGCCTTCCTTTACAACCTTAGGGGCGCCATCAGCGACATCCTTAGCTTCCTTCAAACCGAGTTCTGGAACAACTTCACGCAAAGCCTTAATGACTGCGATCTTGTTAGCGCCAGCTTCAGTCAATTCAACATCAAAGCTGTCTTTTTCAGGAGCGGCTTCAGCAGCAGCGGCTGGACCGGCCATCATCATAGCTGGAGCAGCGGCAGAAACGCCGAACTTCTTTTCTAAAATCTTTACGAGCTCAGCCAAGTCGAGAACAGACATTTTTTCAATGCCGGCAACGAGAGACTGGAACTTTTCCGGGACGACGACGTCTTCGCCGTCATTCTTTACTTCTTCAGACATAAATTTAAATAAAATATATTAATACGTCATTGATAATGACAAACTATTTGCTTTCTTGAATAGCGGAAAGGACGCGAACGAGAGAACGAAGATTGCCGGCCAAGACATTAACGAATCCGGAAACCGGAGCATTAATGGAGCCAACAAGCTGCGCATACAATTGTTCCTTAGAAGGCAATGTTGCCAAAGCAGTAATGCCGGCAGCATCTATGTATCGACCTTCGAGAACTCCCCCGAGAAACTTGACCTTGCCTTCATTATTTTTGATAAATTTGGCAATTAACTTTGCTGGAGCAACTTCATCTCCATACCCGAAAGTTGCGGCGACCTGTCCCTCGAGCTCAGCTGTTTCAGAACCTTCGATATGAGCAGCGGCCAAAGCTCTCTTTAAGAGAGTCTTTTTAGCAGCATAATATTCGCTGTTCTGTGCGTTTAACGCAACGCGGAGAGCTTCGTTGTCCTTGACACCCAAACCAGTAAA
This sequence comes from uncultured bacterium, assembly GCA_937868555.1. Classification (GTDB taxonomy): domain Bacteria; phylum Patescibacteriota; class Patescibacteriia; order Patescibacteriales; family Patescibacteriaceae; genus Patescibacterium. Next base: position 3,995 of record CALMNI010000103.1, read on the forward strand.
GCTTGTGAACACAACCGACTTAGCTTTTTCAAGCCGAGCCGAAATGTCACGGGAAATCTCTTGCTTCTGTATTTTTGATTTAGGCATACGTACAATTTTGTAATTTTATAATTTTTAATTTCTAAACGCTTTTTTA
>CALMNI010000104.1 GCA_937868555.1 uncultured bacterium
TTTTAACAAACTATATTTACTAATAAAATAGCTTAAGGCTTCGTCATGCGTTAATGACAAACTATAGGCGCGGTAAAAAACAAAGGTTACGAGAGTAATACAATACAACGCTAAGGCGCTGTTGCAAATGTTCCAGTCTTTCTTCATTGCCTCTAATTAAAATTTAAACTTATCTGCCCGCTGATAATATAAAATAAGAGATAGGCAGTGGCGAGGTTTTCCAGCATTAATAAAGGTATACCAATAAGGAAGTACCACTTTCGAGTTTTATGCCTAAAAGCAAACATACCGGCGTAAACTCCGAAACTGCCGAATAAAGCAGCCATAAAAAATAATAATCCTTCGGAAATTCGACGAGCGGTTGGATCGTCTGATTTAAACTTATCAGCCATCATGATCAAAAATGCAATAAGGTTAATGGCTATTAAAATTGCGATGATTATAGTGGAGGGAGTAAGGGTCATATGAAAATAATTATACCCCGAATTACACAAATAAAAAAAGGGATTTCTCCCTTTCTTTATTTTTTTTTTTTTTTGTAGGAATCGAACCCACGCTAGAGGTTTTGGAGACCCCTGTACTACCATTATACTACGCCCGCATATATTGTTATTTGAAAAATCACAAGCGGTAGGAATCGCCCTGTCGCTCACGAGCGACGGGGCAAGCCCGCAAATTATCTTAATTTTAAACGTTTCATTAAACCGTTATATACCGAACCACTGCTCTTAACACTTTTCTCCCGAGCAAGCGCACTATATTTATCACCATAGGCTTCATAATAAACTAATTCCGGATTCTTGTCTTTAGTAGTTATTACTTTCCCTTTTGCGTGTTCAAGAAAACGACGCTTTAAATCGGAAGTATATCCAAAATAGAATCTTTTTCTTGAACTAGATTTTAACTCAAGAACGTAAAAATAATACATACCCTCCATGTATTACGTTACTTAAATGAGAGAGAACTGGCCCCACCCGTCGCTCGCGAGCGACGGGTTACAACATTATACTACGCCCTGTCAGTCGCGACTGACGGGGCAAGCCCGCATAACCGCCTTGGCGAACTTATATTTCCTAAATCTGCAAACTATTTGGTTTCCCGATGCAGAGTGTGCTTACGAGCTTTTTTCGAAAACATCATAAGTTC
>CALMNI010000105.1 GCA_937868555.1 uncultured bacterium
GAGCGAAGCATGAGAAGGCTAGTAACAGCGAGGATAGCGGGTTCCCTTCGGATGCGTCGCTTTGCGGCAAATGCGGCATGAAGGCCGTGGTGATTTTGGATGGTTGCGCGACGTGCCTAAATTGCTGCGACTCTAAATGTGGCTAATGGAGGAAACAATGAAATTTCACGGCTTAGATCATCTTCAGGAATGGTTGATAAATGATGGATTTACGATTTGTGAGAACGCAGGAAGATCAGATTATAATGAAGCGGACTGGCACGCCTACCGGAGACTCCCATCAGCTAGAGAATGTGAGCAAAATGGATCAAATATAGCGCTATGGGTCAAGCCATACGTTTCTAGTGCAATTAATTATGAATCCTGCGAAGCCGATATTACAGGTGAGTCAGCAGGGCTATGGTTTGATCTTAAAGTCTATGCGGCAAAGCCGGATGAGCTTATGATCCGACTTACTGAGATTGAAACCAAGCTAGCAGCAGCCTGGAATGCGCTGATGCCTAACGATGGGGGCCAACAATGAAAACCTGCCTAGGTTGTCAATATGCGGACTGGAAGCGGTCAAAGAACGGGGCGCTGCATCCATCGGGCGATGGGCAATGCACTTATGAGGTCATAATACCACGGCTTCCAAACGCTAAGTATTGGGGCAGTAAGCCAATCGTGTCTTATGGCTTCATATCAAGAAAGAAGGAATTTATCTTCGACTGCCCGTATTACACGAGTATAGAGCAATGAGACCAAAAGATATCAAGGTCGGAAAGACCTACCGCAATCGCGGGAAGGGGACAACGGAGCGAACAGTGCTGGCGATAGGCGATCATTACAAGCCAAAGATTTACTACAATGCTGGTGGAGAACATCCTAATGATACGGGAGTTCTCTACAAACAAAGCGGGCATCAGTTCAGGCTGTATCTAAAGAGTTTCGCGCAATGGGCTGGAAGTGAGGTATAAGCAAGATAAAGAGATATCCGCCAAAAATAGGAGATAGGCTATTTAGCCTTAACATCGGCAACGCTGCTCGTAGTTCTAAACAGGAGCTAACGCCGGTTATTGTGACTAATGTTGGGAGGATTTATTTTTATGCCTGTCGAGAAGGGTTTTATAGTGTTGTAAATAAATACAGGATTGACAACTGGCAGCAACATTCGGAATATTTGGCGAACAGCAAGCTATACGCCACGGAACAAGAATATCAAGATGAACTTGAAACAAATCGTC
>CALMNI010000106.1 GCA_937868555.1 uncultured bacterium
AATTAACCCCACCAGGTGCTAGTACGGTCATTCCTGCCCCGGATGCTACCGTAACACGCTTTGCTTTAGAACCTGAATCATCTATAACTTCGTGCCAATGCCCCTGCCCTCTATCCATCGCGCGCTTGCCGTTTACTTTTTCCCGCGCCGCATCGCCTATAGCTACCGTATAAAGGCCGCCAATCGCCGGTAGTATCGCCTTAGTATTTGACCCAAGATACCGATACGGATAAAAGTTCACCGTAACCGCGCCCGCGCCGGGGCTATTACCAGCAAGCGTTAAGACTCTAGTTGCTAGATTGTTTGCGGTTATCTGGTAATCAACGCCGTTAATAGTAGCAAGCTGACCGCTTGCCAGTGTCCCGTAGAGCGTACCGCCGAGAAAGTTTGCTATCTCCCCGCCCGCCTGATATGCCGACGTTACCGCCTCTGACTGGATAGCGGTTAACATTTGGTTACATGGAGTCGTATTATCTAGCGTCACAGTGAAAGACCCCGTTCCCGCGCTTGCAGTTCCGGTAAAGTCAACTTGACTTCCTATCGCCGATTTAACCGCGCGCAATGCCTGGACGTATAAAGGCCAGTTCGCTTCATCAAGGTACTGGACGATAGAACGATCTATAAGCGGAGCCTTGCATGTTGCCGCCGTGACGAAGGGTAGCGCCAATTGGTCGCCCAGTACGTATCGATCGGCCCAGCTCATGCGGGTTTTATTCCACGCGGTTCCCGTCCATACGAACTCTTGCGCCATACCTCCAGGGATATACTCTACCGCGCCCGTCGCATATGTGCAAATTACTTGCCTATCATCCGGCCCCGCGCAAAACACCATACAGCGGTAGCCCGCGACCTGCGCGCCCGCGCGTATATCGAGCGCTATCGATGAACCCGCCGCCACGGTATCGCATGAAATAGTCACGAGGTCGCGTCGCATTAACTGAGCAGCCGCCGGTGTCGCCGTGTTTATCGTGACAAAACCGGCTGTGGGAATATACTTGGGGCCGCCTAATGTAGTTCCAATAACCGGCTGTTCCGTGTCATCCGTCACCCCAAGCTCGCGCGCTTGTAATGCGCTAACGTTCGCATTAAGACCGTGAGATTGTAGTATTCGTGCTATAGTCACTCCCATACGTTATACCCCTTGCTGAATAAGGAACGCATCGACGCTCACAAATCCGTTAGCCGCTGCCGCGAGGTTTGAAAAATACAAGTCCGTTTTTTCCGGTATGACAAGGAACGGAACCGGGGGATAAGCGAAAACCGGATTAGCGGGTGTAACCTCGATTTTTAACGACGGATAGAATAATCCGTTGTCATTAAAGCCCTGGTATAGTTTAACCGTTGCCGCCTGAGCGCGCGAGGATAACCCAAGGCCCATGAGAGAGAATGTCTTCCCGGCGGGAGCCGTCCACCATCCCGACTGTCCGAAGTTATCGCCCGCAAGGCCCTTTATAAAAGCGCCGGTCACTGTTCCGGGAACGCCGCCGGTATAACTTCCGCCTGTTCCGGTTTTAACCACGTAAATGTCGCCCGCGTTCACGCCGCCCGAGCCCGCTGTCAGTACGGCGATCTCAAAGACGCGCAAATAGCTTTTAGCCGTCTGCACAATCGTATTCCCGTTGAGCGTCAAGATTTCTGACTGGAAGGTATAGCCTCCCGCTAGTCCGTAGATTTCGATTGTTCGCGCGCCGGTTCCGGCGGCTGCGTCCGCCGCATTCGAGCTGGTTATGTCTAGTTTAGCAGCCGTGGGAAGTTGCGCCGATTGTTTAACCGTTGACGTATTAAAGCTATTCATGACGGATTCAGTGGCGGGCGTCGCGCTATTCCGCGCCCTTAATTTAACGATCGTTGAATTAAAATTGTTTGCAAAGCTGGGCATTTTCCTGTTCTCCTTTTAAGGCGTTTCTAGCGCCGTTAACCGTTCATCTATTTTTACAAGCTCGTTATTGAGCTGTAAAGCGATATTTTGCAGCGCCTTTCGTACCTCTTCCTCATCCTTCTTGTTTAATAAAACAGGCATGATTGGTATAATCATTTCGGCTTCCCCCAGGCCCCCAAAGGCGCGGGAGGCGCTTTTGCGTTTTCAATCATCGCTTGTTTCGCTTGCTGCTCGGCGGGGTAGATACTTTGCGCCTTGCGGGCGACCTCAGCGGATACCTGCATGGGGCGCGGTTTGGGCGGCTGTATAACCACTGGAGCGGGAACGAACACCGGCACCGTCTTCTCTATAGGTACTACGGGAGGAACCGGCGCGGGAGCCATCGCGGGCACTGGCATTGGTTCCGCTTGCGCATCTTTCGCGCGCAGGTGTAGCTGTGGTTTTGTAATCAAATCCGGGTTAAATGCTGCCATCTTACGCGACCCCCATAGCTTCAAGATCAGATAAATCAACGCCGTATGCCGAAAGCAAAGTCTTTATAAGCTGCGCCTTGCGCTCTTCACTCTCGCCGCTGTTGACAATTTTCGAGAGCGCTTTCTTAGCCGCCGCCTCTGAGCCAGTCTCTTTTGCAACGTCGCCCACGATTGACGCGAGCTTATCGATAGACGCACCTCGCGCTATCTTTTCCTCTTCCGTCGCCCCACTAATTATGCCAGGTGCCTTTTTAAGCGCTTCCGGCATCGTTGACTTTAACTCGCGGGAGACCTTGAGCGCGGTAAGGTATGCGGCCTGTTCTTGCGGATCATCATAGAGCACGTACCCGATGCGCTCAGGGTCAAAGCCATTGGTTGCCTGGTAGACCTCCCCCGCAAACTGTTTGAACTCATCGGACTCAGGGTCGACGCCCTGCGCGCGCGCATAGGCTTTCATTTTGTCCATAATGCGGCCAAGGTATTTCGGCTCATCGGTAGACTCAGCCGCCGTCTGCGCTGCCTCGGCTTCCTGCTTTGTTTGCGGGGCCGCTGCCTTTATTGCGTTGTTAGCAATAACCGCCGCCGCCTCGCCGCCTACCTGCGCGCCGACGCGCTCAAGAGCTTCTGGTGCCGCTTTCGATAAAGCCGTTTCTATTTTAGCGGCTCTAGGTGCCGCCGCCGCAAGGCCTCGTGTTGCTGTCTTTTCTATCAGTTTCTTAGCTGCAAAACCACCAACGCCGCCGATAGCCGCATTCCTTAGCCGATCTTGTAAATCATCGCCTTGCGAGAACCCAAGAACCGAACCCGCGCCACCCATAGCTATCTTTTCCATTGTCGGCGAGCCTAAGTTAACGCGCCCGGGCGTTATGTCTTGTATTGCCGCCGACTCGGCGAGCGCGCGCATAGGAAGATAGTCTTTTTTAAGTTTTGCGAAGTCTATGTCTAAACCGCCTTGCTTTGCTAGATCAAGCACCGTTTCGTCAACGCCGGATCGTAGCGAGTTTGCTATCTGTCGCTGCATTCTTTGCGTCGCCGCGTCTTTCGGATTTCTAATAGTGCTCTGACTGTACGAATTGTCTACAAGGTCGCGGAGAAACGCGCGCGTGTTCGCAACGCCCTGACGATCAACCCCTGCTTTTTTTACTTCGTCTAGGAACGAGTTGACAGGCGCTTCTCCAAACTCTTTGTAAAGCGCTGGCATATCGAGCTTTTTGCTCGCCTCTTCGTAAAAGTCAGACGCCCGCACATTCGGCGCCATCTTCTCTACCGCATCATCTATTTTATCCCACGTTCTCGCGTGTTCTAGTATCGCTTCGTCCATCTTCCCAGGAATGTGCGCGCCGATTTCTTTACCAACGCGGACAAGTTCTTTTCTTGCATCATCGGCAACTTTGAGCTTCCCCATTCCTTTAGCACCGGGCCCTGCTACGTCCT
>CALMNI010000107.1 GCA_937868555.1 uncultured bacterium
TTTTTCTTTCCTAACTAAATAATTAATCCATTGCCTCAAAATCAATATACCCATCAGTTTCTTTAGTAGCTTCAACTCCTATGGCTTTATACTGCTTTCCGCCTATGGTAATAATCGCTTCGCCCTTGTATGAAATAGCCTTCCCGCTCTCATTTCGCTTTCGAGTTTCTTTAATCGTTTTACTTTTAAGAGCGCGCTTATATAATTCCAACGTGTCCATTTTCCAAAAGACCGGATCCTCTTCTTCAGTAATCTCCCGTTTTTTCTTAACCGGAGCGGGATCTTTTTCGCTCTCATATGAGCTAAATAGCATTTCTAAACCCATATCGTAATAATTAAAATTGGTGCGGGTGGAGGGACTCGAACCCTCATGCCTTGCGGCACCAGCTCCTAAGGCTGGCGTGTATACCAATTTCACCACACCCGCAACAGGATGTTGCTGTACCATATTAGCATAAATCTTGCTATAGTAAATAGGCTAATTATATGAAAATTCTTGCCATCGAATCAAGCTGTGATGAAACAGCGGCCGCTATCGCCGAAGGAAGAGGAAGTAGCCTTAAGCTCTGCTCAAACATTATTTCCTCGCAAATAGCTATACATAAAAAATATGGAGGCGTTGTGCCGGAAATTGCCGCTCGTGAACATATCCTTTCCATTCTTCCGGTTATTCAAGAAGCTTTGGATGGTGCCGGAATCAAGAGCTCTGAGGCTAAAAAGAGACTTTCCGCTATCGCCGTAACAACCGGGCCCGGCCTTATTACTTCTTTAATGATGGGTCTGGAAACTGCCAAAACCCTAGCTTATAGTTGGAACCTGCCTATTGTTGCAGTTAATCATATAGAAGGACATCTCTATAGTAATTTTATTGATGCTAAGCCAAAACTTCCGGCTGTTATTTTGACAGTTTCCGGCGGCCATACGCAGCTCGTGTACATGCCTAATCATCTTTCATATACAATAATCGGTGAAACAAGAGATGATGCCGCTGGGGAGGCTTTTGATAAGGCAGCCAAATTACTTGGTCTCGGCTACCCCGGAGGGCCAGCAGTCTCAAAAGAAGCGCTTAAAGCAGCACAAACCATTCCTCCGATTCTGCTGCCTCGTCCAATGATGAATGAAAAAAATTATGATTTTTCTTTTTCGGGTCTAAAAACCGCATTGCTCTACGCAATTCAAAAAGATAGAAATTACAAAAAAAGAATTCCTGAATATTGTTTTGCCTTCGAGCAGGCAGTTGTTGACGTCCTTACTGCAAAAACTATTCGGGCAGCGCTTCAATATAAAGCTAGCTCAGTAATGCTTGCTGGAGGCGTGGCAGCAAATAGAACCTTGCGCGAATGCCTTGCTCGTGAAGTCAAAAAAATTGGTCTTACGTTCGCTATGCCAAAAATGGAATATACGACCGATAATGCCGCCATGATCGCTGCTGCCGGATATTTTAAGTTCAAAGCCGGCAAAACAACGCCCTGGCATAAGCTCAAAGTTGACCCTAATTTAGAATTATAAAAGTTTGAAATTTTCTCCTCCTTACTCTACACTTCATATATATGAAACCAATCAATAAACCCTTATTAGTTTCAGGTATAAAACCTTCGGGTGACCTGCATATCGGCAACTACATCGGTGCGCTGTCGCAATGGCTTTCTCTTCAAGAAGACTATCAATGCTATATTTTTCTTGCTGATTATCATGCCATTACCGTTCACCAAGAGCCGGAAATTCTGCGCAAAAGAGGCCTGGATATAATCCGAACTTACCTTGCAGTTGGATTAGACCCTGAGCGATGTGTGATGTTTCGCCAATCGGATGTTCCCGGACATACCGAACTCGGTTGGATTCTAAATACCATCGCCAAAGTTTCCGAGCTTGAGAAAATGACCCAGTACAAAGACTATGTAAAAAAAGAAGATAATAAGGAAGGTCCTGGAGCCGGACTCCTCAATTATCCGACGCTCATGGCGGCCGATGTTCTTTTATACAACGCGGAAGTCGTCCCGGTTGGTGAAGATCAAACGCAACATAACGAACTTACGCGAACACTGGCCCGCCGCTTTAATACTCTGTATGGAGAAACCTTTACCGTTCCCAAATCTTTAATTAAAGAAAGTGGGGCAAGAATTATGCAGATTAACGACCCTGCTAAAAAAATGAGCAAAAGCGATCCAGCTGGCTGCATATTCATGAATGAAGATCCGCTGTCGGCTCATAAAAAAATTAAAAAAGCCGTTACTGACTCAGAAACACGCGTTCTCTATAACCGGGAAATGAAAGCTGCTATTTCAAACCTCATCGAAATATATTCTTCGCTCTCAAGTAAAAATATCCAAGAAATTGAAATGCTCTATGAGCATAAAAGCTATGGAGAATTCAAAGAAGATCTTGCTAATATCGTTGCCGCCTTTTTAGAAAATTTTCAAAATCGCTTTGACGCTATCACTGATGATGAAGTGCATACAATCCTTAATGATGGCGCAATCATTGCAAGAGCAAAGGCTGAAGAAACAATGAAACTAGTTAAAAAGAATCTGGGCATTAATTAAATAATGACCCGGCTTTCCGGGAATCTATATGATGAATGAAAACCTGAAGCAGCTTGATGAAGCCTATGAACTTATCAAACAGCATGCTCTCCTTGATATCGACGATAGTAAAAACGAAATCGAAATTTTAAAGCATCCCCAACGGCTCGTTCGAGTAAGCCTGCCAGTTACTATGGACTCCGGGGCGACTAAGGTTTTCGAAGGCTACCGCGTCCAATATAATAATGCCCGCGGACCCTACAAAGGTGGCATACGTTTTCATCCCGAAGTAGACGAGGATGAAGTTACATCGCTTGCTTTTTGGATGACGATAAAATGTGCTGTTGCTGATATCCCCATGGGGGGCGGCAAAGGCGGCGTCATCGTCAATCCTAAAAATTTAAGCAAACAAGAGTTAGAACAAGTAATGCGTACCTTTGCCCGTGCTATCGCGCCGGTCGTTGGGCCCATGACTGATGTCCCCGCGCCGGATGTATATACAACACCAGAAATGATGACCTGGTTTATGGAAGAATACAGCGCCATCGTCGGGGAAAAATCACCCGCCGTCATTACAGGCAAACCGCTTGATCAAGGCGGGTCATTAGGACGGGATAAGTCAACCGGGCAAGGAGCAGTATATGCCCTTGAGTCGCTTCTTGAACACACCAATCAAGAAAACAAAACAATCACTGTCGCCGTACAAGGGTTCGGAAACGCCGGTTTAAACTTTGCTGAGCTGGCGCATCCGCAATGGAAAATTGTTGCCGCTTCTGATTCTCAAGGAGCAGTTTATAACCCCGAAGGCATTGATGTTGAACAATTAGCAGCCTATAAAAATAGCAACAAAACCGTAGTGGGCTTCGAGCATACAACTACTATTTCGAATGAGGATTTATTGGCTCTTGATGTTGATGTCCTTGTGCCCGCGGCGCTCAACAGTGTTATTACTGAAAAAAATTGGAAAAATATTAAAGCAAAGATCATTGTCGAAATTGCTAATGGCCCCATTAGTCTTCCGGAAAGTAAAAAATTAGCCGACAAGGGCATTGTTATTATTCCTGATGTCTTAGCTAACGCTGGCGGAGTAATTGTTTCCTATTTCGAATGGAAACAAAATCTCAATAATGAACAATGGGATTTAGAAACGGTGAATGCCCGGCTCAAAGAAAAAATTACTTCTGCCTTTGCGGCCCTATGGAGCTATAAGGAGCAATATAATCTTGACTTACGAACCGCGGCATACGTTCTAGCGGTCAAAAGAATACTTGAAGCAATCCAATCTAAAAAATAACATAAAAGCCCCGGTTAAACCGGGGCTTTTTTTATTGATTATTAATATTGTGCACAAGCCTCTCTGTTTCTTTTTCCATTATCTCTTTTGTCGCTGCCTCTAAACTCACTCGCAATATCGGCTCGGTATTAGACATACGAACATTGAACCAGTAATCAGGATAATCTACGGTCAGCCCATCAAGCATATTTTGTTTGCCGTCCGCATATAGTTTGCATAAACGCTCAATAATAGCCGAAGCATTCTCAACCCTAAGGCTTATTTCCGGGCTCAAAAAATAAGAATCATATTGTTTCGCATACTCAGAAAAACTTTGTCCGCTCTTAGAAATTTCAATTAACATTTTCATAGCGATGACGCCCGGGACTTCGTAACATCCTTCAGCTCCCATGTTCAAAGAAAAATGACCCGACGTCTCACCCGAAAAATAAGCGCCCGCATCAATCATGGCTCGCTTAATAAGAGAATGCCCTACCCGAGTTACTAAGGGCTGGCCGCCATGGGCCATAATAACATCATATGTTTTTTTCCCCGGGCGAATATCATAAGCAATGGTTGCTCCCGGCTTATCTTCTAAAAATATTTTTGCAAGTATTGCCCGAGTTACTACTGACGTAACCGCCTTGCCGTTTTCATCAACGAAAAAGATTCTATCACTATCGCCATCCGTCGCGATTCCCATATCAGCTTCACTCTCTTTTACTCGCGCGCAGAGCTCGGCAATATTTTCCGGCTTAAAAGGATCGGCTTCATGCGACGGGAAGGAGCCATCGAGTTCCCAATTCATTCTCTCAATTGTAAGCTGCGGCAAATGCTTGAATAATTCATCAAAATAAGGCGCTCCCATGGCGTTTGAAGTATCAATAACCACTTTCATTGGCTTTACCAACGATGCGTCAACGAAACTCATATCTAAAGCTACTTGGTCTGCAAGTATGTCTTGTCTATTTATCAAGGAGCCGGAACGCATTGCTGGTTTAGCACCGCCCTCCATAATTATTTTTTTCAAATCAGGAATGCCCGTATCCTCACTAATAGGCGACGCCATCTGTCGAACCATTTTAAAACCATTGTACTCTTTTGGATTATGAGAGGCGCTTACTTGGATGCCGCCATCGTATCTATAGTGAGCGACAGTAAAATAAAAGGTTGGAGTTGAGGCTAATCCAATGTCGATTACATGCGCCCCGCCCGCTACTAAGCCGCGGATTAATTCTTTATGCAAGGCCGGCGAAGATAAACGCATGTCGCGCCCAACGACGATTGTAAAATCATCCCGTCCCATTTCTTCTCGCCTCAGCTGGCAATACGCCAGTCCCAATTCATAAGCAAAATCATCATTAAAATCTACGCCGTAGACTCCGCGGATATCATAGGCTTTGAAAATTGAAAGGTTGATATTCATATAATAATTTATGCATTAAGGGATAAGCCGCCATCGACAGTAATTACTTGTCCGGTAATAGCATCATTCTCTAGCACGGCGATGGCTATTGCCGCGATCTCTTCGGGTTCAATAAAACGCTTAATAATCGTTTCTTGCTCAAGAGCTTTTTTATCATCTTCGCTCGTTCCTTCCCAAGCCGGAGTCCATATATAACCCGGAGCAATCGTATTTACCAATACTGTTCCATCTACCTTGGCCAAAGTGCTGGCAAAATTATGCAAAGCAGCTTTGGCCGCCGAATATGCCATATATCCCCCGTCGCCGCCATAGGGCGTTCCATAATATGAACCAATCATGAGTATTTTTCTCAAAGCTACACTTAATTCTTGTTTTAAAAAACTTTGCGTAGTCCTAACAGCCGACAGCAAAATATTATCCAACTGATATTTCCATACATCAGAATTAAAAATATCTCCTGGCTGGGCATCGCCGGCATTATTCACAAGAATATCAAGAGTGCCATGCTGCGCAGCAATTGTTGAGAAAAGGTTGGTGACGCTTTCTTCATCGCAAACATCAACCTCAATAATATGGCCATCGGAAAAAAGCCTAACTTGCTCTAAAGTTTCCTCAGCGCCTTTTTTATTTGTATGATACGCAATAATAACTTGTGCCCCTTTTTGAGCGGCAGCAATAGCTATCGCCCTTCCGATGCCACTGGAAGCGCCGGTTACTACAATTTTTTTATCTTTGAGTTGCATATAATTTAATTTAAAATTCGTATTATTCCTGCCTCGGCATCGACTTCAATTATATCGCCATCTTTTAATAGCGTTGTAGCAATTTTTGTACCAATAATACAAGGCTTTTTCATTTCGCGCGCAATAATTGCTGCATGGCAAGTAATGCCCCCTTCATCGGTAACAAAAGCGGCTGCACGCTTCATGGCTGGCACATAGTCCGGAACCGTCATTGTACTTATTAATATTTCACCCTCTTGCAAGAAGGGTACCTGTTCCCTTTTTAGAATAAGGCGAGCTCTTCCCTTAACCACTCCCTTGCAAGCAATGTGGCCCTTAAATTCCTTTACACCCTCGTCAATATGCACCGTCTCAAGGTCAATAGAATGTTCCTTTTTAAAAGCATCGAATTCTATTTCTGAAATAAAAGAATCGCGCATTAAAATGAGTTGACGAGAAGCTCTTTCTTCTAAAGCAGAAGGCTCGACCATATCGCGTATTATTTCTTCTGTTGTAATATACGCAGCATATTTTCCAGCCTGCGGATACAAAAATTTCAAACTTTTTACTATGGCATGGGTTGCTTCATCGGCAGCAATATCGATTTTTTTGCGCAGATTAATCATAAGTTCTTCTTCAGAAGAAGAAAAACCATGGCCCGGAATATACATTGACGCATAAATCGCCGGCCAAAAGATAGTCATTTTTTTAACAAATTCCAAAAGCGTCGTTTTGTCCAAAGGAGATCTTTCCCATATGGATTTTAAATCCGCAAATTGCTGCGACCAATCTTCATATGCCTCATTGAAAAAATGATGATTTTCTAAAGTTTTTTTCTTAAAAAGATTTGTTAGTTCGGTAACTAGAGCGGGATTTCCGTAGGTTGTTACTAAAAAATCTTTGATAATAAAAAGATACGATGGATTAGATTGCACCTCGTACCCCAAAAAATTCATATACGCTTTGCTCCATAATTCGCATAAAACCAAAGGAAATTCACGCGTATACAATTTAGGTAAAATAATATTAGACATATGTATGTATTAATGTGGACGGCACAGGATTCGAACCTGTGACCCCTGCAATGTGAATGCAATGCTCTAACCAGCTGAGCTAGCCGTCCCTGCTTTTATTCAATCGCGTCCAACGCCTCATTAACTAATCGATCAGCTTCTTTATTATACTCCCGACGGACATGGCGGAACGTAACTTTCTTGAAGTGACTCGATAAATTATGCATTTTCAAAAATAAGGGAGCTAAATCTTTATGTTTGACTTTATATTCACGATTGAGTTGTTTTACGACGAGTTCACTATCAAGCACGCATTCGACTTCGTCCGCTTTCATTTCTTGAGCTTTTTCCAAGCCGGCAATGACGCCTTGATACTCGGCTTGATTATTAGTCGCAATACCAAGACGCTTAGAAATAGTGGTTATTACTTCTCCTTTTTCGTTGGCAATAACAACTCCTATGGCTGCTTCGCCCGGGTTATTGCGGCTGCCACCGTCGCTATGAATTATTAATTTAATCATGGAATTGAGAGGGCCGCATATCAACAATTTTAATTTGTACTTCACGACGGCCATTAAATACATTGAAACATACCGTGTATACAAGGTCAATCATGTCACCCGGCTTATAGTCCTTTAATTCTTCAGCGCGGCTAAAAGCCAGAGCCCACATGCCGCCGACTCTGAATTTGATATGTTTCTTGTCCTGTCCCATCATCATTATTTCTTCAATCGGTACGCCGAAACTGACAAATTTCGGTTCAGGATTATCTTGTCCATACGGAAGAAAACGATCAAGCTCTTCAATAAGTTGCGCATTAACAGATGTTAAAGGAAGTTCGGCGTCGATTTTTAGAATGGGAGTCAAGTCAATATTAGCTAAATTATCCGCCGCTACTTTTCGTATGCTGGCAATAAAGGGTGCTAAATCTTCTAAGCTTTTTACCGTAAAACCACAGGCCATTTTATGGCCGCCATAGCGTTGTAAATATTCTTTTCCAGCTTCAAGGCTGGCTCCTAAATCAAACTGTTCGATGCTTCTTCCTGATCCCTTGATTTTCCCTTCACTTTTACAAATAACAAAGCATGGTTTGGAAAACTTTTCCGCTAAGCGTCCGGCAACCAAGCCGATAATCCCCTCTGGCCAGCTTTCGGTGCCCCCGCGTAAATCAGGAGATGTAACAGCCAATAATGTTTCATTCATTTGCTCTGCTTCGACCAATTCGCAACCAGCCATCATTAATTTTTCTGTCATCTGCTGGCGCTCTATATTCTTATCATTAAGATCGGCGGCCAGCTGGCGGGCATCTTCGCTGGACTGCGCGGCCAATAATGCATAGGCGGCATTGGCATGGTCAATCCTCCCCGCAGCGTTTAAGCGCGGAGTAATTTGCCAACTTATATTCCAGGCATTGATATCGCTATAATTTATAGCAGCGACTTCCATTAACTCCCGTAATCCTCGCCGCGGCGATTTTCTTAATAATTCCAAACCCTGTTTAACGATAAGGCGGTTTTCCCCGCTCAAGCTAACGCAATCGGAAATAGTACCAACGGCAGCCAAATCAACCACTCGGCGCTTTAAGGATTCCTTGGTCTCAACGGCCAAAGTAGAGCTATCAATAAGGGCAGCAGCGAACTTATAGGCAACGCCAGCTCCGCACAAATATTTAAATGGATATGCTTCGCTAGCAAGAATAGGATTAATAACTAAGCAATCCGGCAATTCGTTTTGTTCAGCCGGGCCTTCGTGGTGATCGGTGACAATAACATCCATACCCAAAGAACGAGCATAGGCGACTTCTTCTTTGGCGCGAACACCGTTGTCCACTGTAATAATTAAAGCTACATTCTGCTTGCTGAGTTCTTCAATAATATTTTTATTTAAGCCATACCCTTCACCAAAACGGCTCGGGATCCAAACATCAATTTTTCCGCCAAGCACTTTTAATGTTTCGGCCATTATTGCCGACGAGGTAACGCCATCAGCGTCATAATCTCCGCAAATAACGATACGGCTGCCCTTTTTCAAATGCTGAACAGTTAGCTCAACCGCCGCCCTCATATTATTAAAAAGAAAAGGATCAAAATCCTTGGTCTGTTCCTCGGGGTTTAAAAAATAATGGATTTGCTGCTCGCTGCGAAATCCTCTGTTATACAATAAATGTGCCGCTACGGACGACAGTCCAGCAGGCAAAAAATCAGCCGGTGCGGCCGGAGCTATCTGCCATTGTTTTACCATACATCTAGTATAAGGTAGACCCAGCTGTCCAGGCCAGCATGGAAATAATTACCATAATGCTGATTACTGACCAGATAATTTTAATAACCTTTTTATGCTTCATATTTATTGTTTCAAAAGTTTTACAAAAGTATCGCTTGGAATCTCGACGCTGCCCTTGCCGGCGCTCATCATCTTTTTCTTACCCTTTTTCTGTTTTTCCAAAAGTTTACGCTTACGCGTTACATCGCCTCCGTATAAGTGAGCAGTAACATCTTTTCGCATAGCGGCAATGCGATCACCGGCAATAACCGATCCGCCTATAGCTGCCTGCAGTTTAATAACAAACATTTGCTTGGGCAAACTATCCTTCAAGGTATTTACGATTTCTTTGCCGCGGCGGAAGGCTTCATCTCTATACACAATGACCGCCAAGGATTCAACTGGTTCTTCAGCAACAAGAATATCCATCTTAACAACATCAGCCGCACGGTAATCCATATATTCGTAGTTAATAGATGCATACCCCGAGGAAACGCTTTTAATACGGTCATAAAAATTAGTCAAAATAGTCGCCATTGGAATTTCATAGTGGAGAACAAGCCTATCGGCGTCTAAGTATTCTGTCGTTTTATACACCGCTTTGCGTTCTTGAACTAAATTCATAATGCCGCCAATGTAATCTTTAGGAGTAACAATATCAAGCTTAACCCATGGTTCTTCAATATGATCTATTTTAGTGGGATCGGGAAGCATTTGCGGACTTCGTACTGTCATTGGTTCATTGCCGCCTTTAACAAAGACTCTATAGGCAACGCTCGGTACCGTAACAATGAGATCAAGGCCGTATTCACGATGCAAGCGCTCTTGAACAATTTCCAAATGGAGTAAGCCTAAAAAGCCGCAGCGGAAACCCAAACCTAAGGCCTGCGATTGTTCAGGTTCATACATTAAAGCTGAATCATTTAATTTTAATTTTTCAATGCCTTCGCGCAAGCGGCCGAAGTCATCGCCTTCTTTAGGGAAAATACCGGCAAAGACCATTGGCTTAACTTCATGATATCCTTGCAATGAAACGACTCCTTGCGCCGCATTTAATGTCATCGTGTCGCCGACGCGGCATTCAACTACGCTCTTAAAGCCAGTGATGACATAGCCGATTTGTCCGGCTTCAAGAAAACCCGTTGAAACATAATCGGGCTTAAAAATTCCGATATCAAGCACTTCGCTGTGCGCGCCCGTAGCCAATAATTTTATTTTATTGCCTTTAGCTAAGCGTCCATCAATAACGCGAATATAGGCAACCACTCCCTTGTATTCATCGAAGTTTGAATCAAAAATAAGCGCTCGGGGATTGCCGTCGCTGTCGCCCGTTGGGGCCGGGACGCGTTCAATAACGGCATCAAGAATTTCTTCAACCCCGGCTCCAGTTTTTCCCGAAGCTAAAATTATTTCTTCGGGTTTGCAGCCGAGCAGTTTAACGACTTCTTGCGTAACGCGCGGAACATCAGCCGCCGGCAAATCAATTTTATTTAAAACCGGAATAATAACCAAATCTTGCTCCATTGCCAAATATAAATTAGCAAGCGTTTGCGCTTGTATTCCCTGCGAGGCATCTACTAATAAAATTGCTCCTTCAACCGCCGCTAAAGACCGCGACACTTCATACGTAAAATCGACGTGTCCCGGAGTATCAATGAGATTAAGCCTATGCTCTTTATATTCCATCGCCACCGGGGTCAATTTAATCGTAATGCCACGTTCGCGCTCAATATCCATTCTATCAAGTAATTGGGCCTTCATTTTGCGCGATTCCACCGTCCGAGTGAGCTCGAGCATGCGGTCGGCCAAAGTTGATTTACCGTGGTCGATATGGGCAATAATGCAAAAATTTCGTATCTCTTTCATGTGATATAAAAAAAAAAAAAGGGGCTTATAGC
>CALMNI010000108.1 GCA_937868555.1 uncultured bacterium
CTGTACCTCACGATCTAAATGGCTTACGTTTAGTCAAACGAACAAAAACCGGTACCAGTGATACAACTATTAAATCATGGACTACATCATTTTTATTAAACCCATCCGCACTTTATACTTGGGCAAACTCTAATAACAATTTTGCAACTTCCCTTAATGCCGACTCATCATCCACCCAGACAATCAGTAATGACAATAGCGTGGCTATACGCCGCGGATCAGAAAATAGCGGGTATGTTATTGATGCGGTGGGCTGGGGCGCTGTGCAAAATGACCTCATTGAAGGTGTGGCATTTTCGCAAAATCCTGGAGCTAATGAAATATTGGAGAGAATTAACTACCAAGACACAAATAACAACAACCTGGATTTTCATATTATTATACCTGCTGCCCCTGTTGCTTGCGGAAACTCCCATATTGAAGAAAGCGAAACATGCGATGATGGAAATATTGTTGCAAATGATGGCTGCGATACAAGTTGCCAATTAGAGAACTTGCCCGCCAACGCTGTAAACCAGTCAATAACTATTAATGAATTTGTAGCCGATCCAGTGAGCGGCGAAAATGAATGGATAGAATTATATAGCAGTTCAGAAACTGTTATTCCCTTATCTAATTGGACAATAGAAGATGGAGCGGGGACAAAAACTAAACTTACCGCGTCTATTGGCGGCAATACAAAATTTTATGTAATCAATAAGCCGGCAGGAAGCTTGAATAACGCCGGTGATATGATAATTTTACGGAATGCCAATGGAGAGATCATTGATCAAGTAGCGTATGGCGATTGGGATGACGGCGATACGACCGATAATGCGCCGACCGCCTCAGACCCCAACAGCGTTGCCCGAAATAGCGATGGTTTTGATACTAATAGCGATGGCATGGATTTTTCTATTACTGTCAGCCCTACTAAAAATCTCTCAAACATTATCACTCCTATTATAGACGAAAGCGACTCTGACACAACGTATGATTACAGCCGAGATATTATTATTTCAGAAATCTCCCCAAATCCTTTAGGTATCGATGAGGAACATAGCGATAGTGAATTCATTGAAATCTATAACCGTTCGGATCGCTATGTGCGCCTTGGTGGCTGGCGGCTAGAAATCGGGGATAAAGAATTTGTGTATGAATTCCCTCTTGAATTCGACCTTGCCAAAGAACAATATTTTATACTTCGCGGTACGAACATTTTTAAATTAAATAACTCCGGAATGACGGTTAAATTATTCCAACCCTTGCGCCAAACTTCCTATCAGACCGTTACCTATAAAGAAGCTGGAGAAGGACAAAGCTGGATTTTACTAAACGAGCAAGAAACACTTATTAATAAAATATGGCAATGGACCTATGCTCCCACCCTTGCTAGCCGCAATATACAATCATTTAAACCCTTGGCGACTTTTAGCATAGTGGGTGACACGGAAATCGGACGGCCACTGATTTTTGACAGTTCAGATACTAATACCGGCAATGAGAAAGCAACGTATTCTTGGAATTTTGATGATGGCTACTCTAGTGAGCTTGCTAATCCAGAACACACCTTTTTCCAAGAGGGCTCTTTTAATGTCGTGTTAACCGTTAAAAACAAACATGGTTCATCAACATTTTCAAAAAAAGTTACCTTAACAAGAATAGAAAACCCCATAGAACATACTAATAAAGAAATTCATATTGCCTCTGCCGCTCCGTCAAGTCTAAAAATATATAGATTACTCGCAAATCCTGAAGGAGCGGACGGAGGTAAAGAATGGTTAGAACTCATTAATAATGACATAAATTCCATATTTTTAAAGGGTTTTCGAATTGCCAATAAAAGTAAAAAGGGACCAATTATTAATGAAGAAATTGAAATACTTCCAGGAGAAATCTACAAAATACCGACAGTATTTTTGCCAACGCTTGGCAACAGTCAAGAAAAAATTTTTTTGATTAATCCCGACGGTATCGAGATAGATAACATAACATATGACAAAGCGCCTGAAGGCGACATATACAACGCCAAGAAGAAAAATTGGGAAAACCAGAAAGTAATAAAGGCTGTCACTAATTCTAATAAAAAAGCCAGCTCTACGAAAGCAAAAGTAACGCTACAGGGAACAGTGGCTGTTCTTCCGGGAGTATTCGGCAGCCAATATTTTTATTTTAAGCCTGACAATAGTGAAGTACTATACCAAATATACAATTCTAAAAAATTATTTCCGCCGCTTGCAATGGGTCAATACATAAAAGCCAGTGGCGATGTAAGCTCGCTTGAAACCGGACCTCGCTTGAAAACCGCAACAACCTCGGATATTTCAATACTAGGTGAAAAAGAAATATTATTGCCAGAAAAGACCTTAGCCAATTCTCTTAAAGAAGGGGAATACCCGCGCTTAGCTATAATTGAGGGAGAAATAACAAGTAAAAAATCACCAAATCTTATTGTTACAGATGCCACCGGAGACGCTACCGTATATTTAGCAAAAGCAGCAAAACTATCTATTGCCAAATATGCTATTGGCGACCGTGTAATAGTGAGCGGCATCCTACAAAAAAGCGGGGAGGCCGCACGACTCATGCCTCGTTTTGAAGAAGATATTATTATTACTAACGCAC
>CALMNI010000109.1 GCA_937868555.1 uncultured bacterium
AATACGGAATGTGTAGCGAACGCTGTTGGGCAACTTAAACTCGTCAATCACGGAAATGTCCCACAAATTTTTTTCATTAATCCTGGAGCCAATCTCCGCCACTTTCTCGGCAATCTGTTCATACCCCTTAAGCTCTATAGTGACATCGAGGGCGACGATTTTATTTTTAAGCTCATAGACAGCTGCACCGGTTTTTTTACTCTTAAGAGCCATCTGCAGGGCTTCAAGATACACTTCAAAGGCATAGATATGTTCTGCTCCCGCGACCGGTTTTAAAGCCATTAAGCTGCCAATGGACATATCTCCTGTTTTTACCGTCCACGCAGCATGAGGATTAGCGACCATAGGGGCTTTAGCCATGGCATCAAAACAAATATTCGCCACGCCTAGGCTCAAAAGCAAGCTTTCAAGAACAGACTGGACTACGTGAAGGGAGGGTTTGTCAGTTTTCAATAATGCGGCCATGGCATCATATTCGCTGTATGCTTTCCTTTCTTGTCCGAAGATTTTACCAATTTCAAAAATCTGCGCATAGGCGACGTCTTTTTTGGCATATATTTCTAGCTGGTTCAATAAACCGCCTAGTAATGATTGGCGCAAAACCGGAAATTCTTCATTCACAGAGTTTTGCGTTTCTATAGCCTGCCACGGCATATAGTTAGTTTGTTCATTAGCCATTCGCGCAACTAAGGGTTGGGACAGAATTTCATCATAGCCAAGCGCGCGCATGCGGTCACGCAACCATTCTTTTAGGCGTATCGAAACAGGAGTCAAATTGCGCGTGACCATTAACGCTGGAACAGTATCACCGGGAATGGTATTAAAGCCAACTAAGCGAACAACTTCTTCAACAAGATCCTCGCTCTCTTCAAGGTCTTCCCGGAAAAGAGGCGGAACAACCTTATATCCCTTCCCCTGTTTGGCGACGACGCAGCCAAGGCGCTTTAAAAGATCAATGGATTTCTTTTCACTAATTTCAACGCCAGCAAAAGATGTCGGCGCGGTAGCGTCAAAAACAATCGCTTTTGATTTTTTCTCTAAAGCTCCGTACTGAAAAACCTTGCTGAAGGACTGCGGCTTGGCATTTGAAAAAATAAGATCAATTAAAATTGCAAAGGCATCGTCCACGCCATTAACCGATAAGCGGCGGCTCAATCGTATGCCCGCTTCAGTGGTTATATTTAGATTTCTAGCATCGCGGCGAATGACCAAAGGATCGTAGACGGCCATTTCAATAATGGCGTTCGTTGTCGATAGTGAAACTTCCGCTTTCGTTCCGCCAACAATCCCAGCTAAAGCAATGGGGCCTGACGCATCGGCAATAAGTAATTCTTTCCCGCTCAAGGCAATGGCGCTGCCATCAAGGGTTGTAAAATTTTTATGTTTGCCCGCTTCGCTCCACCGTAGATTTCCTTCAAGCTTATCCGCATCAATGATATGCGACGGATAGCCGGTAAGCAACATGACGGCGTTGGAAATATCAACCAATAAGCTGATGCTTTTCATGTCATAGACGGCCAGCCATTCAACGAGCCATTTTGGAGATGGCCCATTTTTCACCCCTCGAACCTCTAAGGCGCGTATAGCGCGCACTGCCTTGCTTTCTACGCCAATCTTTAAAGATTGTTTGCCGGTCGGGATTTTTTTTATCTTAGGTAAATTCAATGTTAGGCCATAATAGGCCGCTAATTCACGACTTAAGCCGATTAAGGATTGGCAATCGGGACGATTTTGCCGTAATTCGACGCTTAAAACCATGTCTGGCTTACCGCCGCGCTTTTTCTTTTCAACTCCGTCAACCATATAGCCAATCAAACTCAACACTTCCCCTACCGCTTCCGGTGAGGCTTTTAAGGTTGGGATTAATTCTTTGAGATGACTATATGCGAGTTTCATCGTGGTGATAATTATAGGCAAGGTCGCCTCCTAGGAGCGTGCGGATATCAGTAATATTGTATTTAGCCATTACCCAGCGATCCAACCCTAATCCAAAAGCAAAACCGCGCCATTTTTTAGGATCCAAACCAGCCATACGCATTACTTTAGGATGTATGATGCCAGCTCCACCCATTTCAATCCAGCCAACGCCCTTGCATACACCGCAGCCTTTACCGCGGCAATTAAAGCATTGCATATCGGGACCTACTCCGGGTTCAACTTCGGGGTAATACTTACTTCTAAAACGAATAACGACCTTGTCGCCGTACATGTGCTTGAATAAAGCCGTAAAGGTTCCAAACAAATCGCGCAAGCTCGTTTCCGGCAAAACCACTACTCCTTGATAATGATGAAAAATAAAATGATTACTCTTATTAGCTTTTTCGTTTCGATAGACGCGTCCGGGGCAGACAACTTTAAAAGGCGGCTTAACGGAGGCCAATAAACGGGCTTCAATCGAGGAGGTTTGCGTGCGTAACAAGGTATGCGGTTCAGCGATATATATCGTATCCTGCATATCGCGCGCCGGATGATCGGCCGGAACGTTTAAGCGCTGAAAGCAAAATTCATCATTTTCAATTTCTCTTTCTTCATAGACGCTATAGCCCAAACCTTCAAAAAAACTATTAAGCTCGCGTATGGTTTCGCTTAGAGGATGAAGATGGCCAATTTTCGGCTTAACAAAAGAAAGCGCTTCAGCCTGCTGGCGCAAACGCTCAGACAAAGTCGCGTTTGATAATGCCGCCTGCCGTTCATCAAACATCGCTTGGGCTTTTTTGGAGAGATCTTGAATGAGCGGTCCGCGTTCCCGTTTTTCCTCAATAGTCATCGCGCCCAAATCTTTCAACAGTTTTTTTATCTTGCCTTCTTTACCTAAATACTGCTGCCACAAAGCACTCACCGCTTCAAGATTGGAAGCGGCGGAGAGGTCAGACTTAAGACTATGAAGCAAATCATCGTACATGCTATTACTGTAGCTAATTAAAAGAAAATATTCAAATATATAAAAGCTCTTCTATATTATTTTGCCTGGGCTAATTTTTGTTTAAGTTTTTCAAAAATTAAATTTACTTCCACTTCAGAAATGCCTAGAATTTCGTAGGGCTTCATTAATATTTCCGGATCTTCGCTTTTTTCACCCTCAGCCTCAAGCTTGACGCTTAAAGCGCGCTCTTGATCAAGATATTGCTTAGAATACTCATACAACTTATCGATTATACCAAAGAATTCTGTGCTTTTTTTATACGCCTCAGTATATTCATCTAAAGGCTTTTTAGCCGTGGGCGCGTCTTTCATTTTCTTTTTAATGTCTTCAAAAAGTTTTTGCCCATCACTCACTAATAATTCAAAAGCTTCCTCGGTTAATTCAAGGTTTTCTTTCTTATTAGGAACACTATTAATTTCTTCAAATTTTTCCATATAATTAATTACATTTCTTCGACAACATCTACGCCCAACAATTCCAAGCCGCGCTTAATAACTAGGGCGCACGCCTCGGCTAATTGCAAACGCGCGGCTGCTAGGGATGGTTTTAAACTCTTATCATTTAGAATCGGAACTCCATGATAATAATCATTAAATAGCTGCGCCAACTCATATACATAACGCGCAACCTCCGAAGGTTCATAGGCTTTCCCGGCAGCAGCAATAATCTCACTGAAACGACCAAGCGTCACTGCTAAACGACGTTCGCGCTCTTCGCTTAATTCTGAAAAGGCCGGACGCATCTTTACAATAGCTGCTGGCGCCTTGCGCTTAATACTTTTAATACGCGCGTATGTATATTGCAAATACGCGGCCGTAAACCCCTCGAAACGCAAGGCACTTTCTATGTCAAAGGTAATCATTTTCTCGCCGCTCACTTTAATCATTTCAAACTTCAAAGCGCCAAAAGCAAGCACCCGGGCAACTTTTTCAGCCTTCTTCTTTGTCCATTCAGCATGGCGCTTCATTGTTTCTTCAATTGCTTTAGCAATTGTTTGCTGTTTTAAGTCCTCATAGGCGATTATATTACCGCTGCGCGAAGACATCATGCCCGAAGGAAGCTTTACAACTTCATAGGGCAAATGAGCAAGATGGGCTTTTAAACCGGCGAGCTCCAGTACTTTAAAAAGCTGATTGATATACTGAGACTGGCGAATATCAATTACCCATAATGAAGAATCTAAGCGGAATTTTTTTACTTTATGGAAAGTTAATGACAAATCAGCCACCGGATATAAAGCCGTACCGTCAGAGCGGATAACTACTAATACGCCTAAATTATATTGTTCAAGATCAGCAATAATCGCGCCTTGGCTAGGAATTAAAATTCCTTTAGCCTGCAAGGTTTTAACCATGCGCAAGCCTTCAGCTATAAAATCACTTTCATAAAACGTCGTTGTAAATTGTACTCCTAACTCTTTTGAAACTTCTTTCCATTGATCAAGACTCCAACGGCGAGTTTGTTTCCATAATGAATAGATGGCTCCTTTTTTGCTCTCAATTGCCTTCATTACTTCTCCGACTTCCGCTTTAGCCGCCGCGCCATCTCCCATCGCCGTAACAGCAGCGGCATACAATTGTCCCAAAAAAATTCCTTTATGCTCTTTGGGCGCCTTGGCTTTGCTTTTCAAAAAATGCCATAAAGTCTTAGCTGCATGAATTCCAAAATCATTGATATACGCTACGGGAATGGCGGTATATCCGTTAGCCGCTAAGATACGATTAACAGCGTCCCCGTACGCGATATTACGCAAATGGCCGATATGCACTTCTTTGTGCGTATTACCATTAGCATATTCAAGCATAACGCGCTTTTTTTTACCCAGCGTGGTTACGCCATAATTTTTTGGATTTTTAATAACTTCTCGGACAAGAGCGCTTGTTACCTCCGCAGAAAATGTAATATTCAAATAAGGTCCCGCTGCCTGCACGCGCGTGATGAGTGGAATAGCTGGCAAAATTTCGGCAATATTTTGTGCGATCACTCCGGGATTTTCACCCATTTCTTTAGCTAAGGCAAAGCAAGGCAATGACACATCGCCTAATTTTGGATCGGGGGGCAAGACAAAATGCTCGGCTAGAACCAAAGGACGGCTGATAATCTTATTAATAGCAGCTGCCAATTCCTCTTTTGTTTTCTCTAAAAAATACATGTACCTATTTCTTAATAATTTTCCTAAATTCCCGCTTGCCTTTTTGAATAACAGCCCCGGCAGAAATAACAAAATTTTGATCTTTTATCATTTCTCCGTCAACCTTGATGCCTCCTTGCTCAAGTAAGCGACGTGCTTCTCCCTTTGAAGCCGCTAACGATGTTTCCAACAAAACATCCATAATTGCCAAAGAGGAAACGGAGGCGATCGCTATCTTATCGGGCATTTCTTTCTTTTGAAAAGTCTTTATGAATATCGCTTCAGCCGCCGCCGCCTTTTTTGATCCGTGATAAATGGCCGTTATTTCTCGAGCTAAGCGCATTTTAAAATCCCGAGGATTTAAACTGGTATTAGTAAGGCGTTTCTGAATTTCTTTGACTTCTTCCCAAGGAAGCTTTGTGCATAGTTCAAAAGCCGAAGGCAACACTCCGTCTGGCCAGGTCATAATTTTGCCATACATATTCTCAGCTGTTTCATCGAGTGAGACAATATTACCCTCACTCTTCCCCATTTTCTTGCCCTGAGCATCAACTAATAGCTTTCCCGTAACAACGAATTTTTCTTTTCCCTTTAAAGCCTTAAGCAAATCACGGCCCATCAGCATATTAAAGGTTTGATCGTTGCCGCCAATTTCACCATCTATGTCCATTACGACGCTATCATATCCTTGCATAAGCGGATATAAAAACTCATGAAGATAGATAGGCTTTTCTTCTTTAAGCCTTTCTTGGAACATATCGCGTGCGATCATTTGTTGAACTGTTACATTACCCGCTAAGCGCACAAAATCTTCAACCGACATCTTATCGTAGGTTTTGCTATTAAACCGAACCTCGGCAGAGTTAAACCCAGAAAAAGATAGCCAGGCAGCTGCTTGTTTTTTATACAGTTTAACGTTGTTTTTTATTGTTGCGCGGTCCAATTGAACTCGGGCGGCTTTTTTCCCAGTCGGATCGCCTATCATGCCGGTAAAATCACCAATCAAAAAAAATACTTTATGTCCTAACGCTTGCAGCTGGGCTAACTTAGCAATTTGAATGGCATTGCCAATGTGCAGAGAAGGAGCCGAGGGGTCAAAACCAGCATAAAAAGTTAATTGTTTGCCGGAACGGAGTGCTTTCTCAACTATTTCCTTGCTAGGATAAAGGCGTTCCACGCCGCGTTCTAAAAATTCTTGCAATAATTGTTCATTCATATCATTACTATATTGTGTCAAGGCTTTGTATAAGCCTTTTTTCTTGCAAATTTAGTATAAACAGTAGTGCTTAAAATGTCTACTTGACAAGGCTCGGTAGAGGCCCTGTGTATAAGTGATTTTTTTTTCTAAGCTCAGCGCAATTTTCGACTCCTTGTTGGTAGACACTATATATAGTATACTGAAAAACGCTGCAACACAACATATTGATGTTGCCTTAATCCCCCATTATGAGTC
Organism: uncultured bacterium; assembly: GCA_937868555.1. Taxonomy (GTDB): domain Bacteria; phylum Patescibacteriota; class Patescibacteriia; order Patescibacteriales; family Patescibacteriaceae; genus Patescibacterium. The sequence continues at coordinate 6,508 of CALMNI010000109.1, forward strand.
TTACTATTACCAAACGCGATGGTACTCGCGAACCCTTTGATGCCGATCGTATCAACCGGGCAATTGAACGAGCCTGTTATGGGCTAACGAATCCGACCGCAAAGATTACCCAAATTGCCTCGGAGACCCATCTTACGCTGTATGACGGCATTACCTCAACGGAACTCGACCAAGCAGTTGTTAATACGACCGTTCAAAACATCCAAGAAGATATAGAATTTGATAGAGTAGCAGTCCGCCTACTTCTTAAAATAATGTACAAGAATATCCTCGGCGATTACGAAACCGCCGAAGAAATTCGTGAGATCCACCGCCGCCATTTTCGCGAGTACGTCGAAACTGGTATTGCTGCCGGCAGCCTTGATGCCCGCCTTAAAGAACTCTTTAACCTTGACGTCCTAGCGGATCAGCTCGACATGGAGAAAGACGAGCTGCTGACCTATACCGGGCTCAACACAATGTCTAAGCGCTACTTGCTGCGCGACCGCGATCACAAACTCATTGAAACTCCGCAGTACTTTTGGATGCGCGTGGCCATGGGACTTTCACTTACTGAAAAAAATCCGACGGAAATTGCCATTCGTTTTTACGCAAAAATGTCTTCGCTCGAATATGTTGCCGGAGGCTCAACAAACATCGCTGCCGGAACAACCTTCCCTCGCCTATCCAACTGCTACCTCATGGACATGGAAGATGACATTGACCATATAGGCAAAACTGTTGCTGACATCATGCGTCTTTCAAAAGCAACTGGCGGTATAGGACTAGCAGTTACCAAACTGCGCGCCAACGGGTCGCCAATCGCGACTAACAATACGTTCTCATCCGGACCAGTCCCCTTTCTTCATATTATCGACTCGGCTATTCGAGCAATTTCTCGCGCTGGTAAAAAAATGGGGGCGCTCTGCTTCTACATGGAAAACTGGCACATTGACTTTGATGAATTTGTTGACTTAAAACAAAACGCCGGCGATGAATACCGACGTACCCGAACTGCGAATACGGCTGTTTATATTTCCGATGAATTCATGAAGCGCGTCAAAAATAAAGATTGGTGGTATCAATTCGATCCCAAGGACACGCCGAAATTAATCGAAAGCTACGGAGCTGAATTTAGCCGCCACTACCATGACTATATCGAAATGGCGGAACGCGGTGAAATTAAGCGCTTTAAAAAAATTCGTGCAGAAGAACAGTTCCGTTCAATTATTGTCTCTCTACAAACAACCTCTCATCCCTGGCTAACCTGGAAAGACACTATCAACACACGAGCCCTCAATAACAATACCGGAGTTATTCATTGTTCAAACCTGTGCACTGAAATAACTCTTCCTGAAGATCGTGAAAACGTCGCTGTTTGCAACCTTCTCTCTATCAACCTTGCCCGTCATATTAAAGAAGGGCGTGTTGATTGGAAAAAATTAGGAGAAAGCGCCCGTCTTGGCATTCGTCAACTCGATAATCTTGTTGATATCAACCGGCCGCCTATTCCGGAAGCGGAGCATTTTGATAGCCATAATAGAGCAGTCGGCATGGGTATCATGGGTTTTGCCGATATGATAGAACAACTTGGATTACCCTATGGCAGCCAAGACTCCTTTGCTCTTGTTGACCGCATCATGGAATTTGTCAGTTACATGGCCATTGATGAAAGCGCGAACTTAGCTATGGAAAAAGGCAGCTATGCCAATTTCTCCGGATCAGGCTGGTCAAAGGGCTATGTACCAATCGATACAATGGAAACGCTAGCCGCCGACCGCCAAGAACCGATCACTGTAGAACAAGGTACCTTCTCTTTAGAACTTGATTGGAAATTACTGCGCGATAAAGTAAAACAAGGCATGCGCAACGCCACTCTTTTAGCGATTGCTCCAACGGCCAATATTGGTTTAGTCGCCGGTACCTCCCCTGGCATTGATCCTCGTTTTGCCCAAATGTTCTCGCGCAGCACACTTTCCGGTAAATATCTGGAAATCAATTTTAACCTTGTTCGAGATCTAAAACGTCTCGGCCTCTGGGAACGCTGCAAGGATCAAATCCTCACCAACTACGGAGATATCTCTAGTATCGAAGGTATTCCTGACCATCTTAAAGAAGTATATAAAACTTCATTCTCAATCGCGCCAACCGCTTTTATTGAAGTTGCCGCTCGCTCGCAAAAGTGGGTAGACCAAGCAATTAGTCGCAATATGTATCTTGAGACACGCGATACCGAAGAAATTATGGGTATCTATATGACGGCCTGGGAAAAGGGGCTAAAAACTACATACTATCTTCACATGAAACCGCGCCATAGCGCCGAACAAAGCACCACTAAAGTAAATAAAGCAACTAGTCTCGGCAAGCGCGGCTTTGGAGTTTTATTCAACCAAGCTCCTTCCCCCTCTGCGCCGCTCAGCGCTCCGGAAGCAATTCCTACCCCTCCACCATCCCCAGCCCCCCTTGCAAGCTCCAGCACTACTTCATTTATTACTACCATTGAGGAAGCGCCCAGTACCCCGCCCCAACCAATGTTTGCCTCTCAGCCCCTTTCGATTCCCAGCACTCCTGCTCCAACCCCAGCAGCTCCCACTGACCTAAAAGCTCAACTTAACAAAGCTTGCCCCATTGATCCTATGGAACGCTTGCAATGTGAAAGTTGCCAATAAATAATAAAATTTTTAATTTTTAAAAAGAACTATGAAAAGAGATTTTGTGCGACTATTT
>CALMNI010000110.1 GCA_937868555.1 uncultured bacterium
TGTTAGCATTGATGTTACAGACTGGGTTGATTTATCGGCATGGAAAGAAGAAATCAAAGCTCATAACGAATGGTGGGCATCAGCAAAGAGGGTAGCGTAATGATCACAATGAATCAGAGTCACTTCTACACCGGGCGCGGGCTTTCGAGTATCGGCCGGACAGAGGAAGAATGGAAAGCGTCGCAAATCGAAGCCGCTCGTAAGGAGATAATCAGAGACTACGCAGAAAAACAACGGCAAATGGCCGACTGGTGCGCTGTGGCATGGAAAAATAGGGGGATGCAATGAACTGGTATCTCTATTACTTAGATCAGCTTGCTCGTGATCCTTCGTTGTGCGGCGAGGCGTCTTACGGCAGTCGGATTATGGGCGATGTTATGGTGAGCCTATGAAAAATAAATGGCGCTACAAGACAATGGCAACGCCAGTTCCGGCTAAGCACAAGAAGCGCAAACCAATGGCGACTAAGGTTGGTCTAGCGAGAAGTATCGCTAGGGGGTGGCTTCGTTCGGCGTCGGCGGTATGCGGAGGTGATCTATGAATGATGGGCATTTTGTTGACAAAGAGACGATGGCAACAGCTTCGGTCATCGTCTTGGGGCTTGCCGGAGCGATGTTGTTCGCGGCTGGTTTCGTTGTAGGAAAAATATTTTAGGCGGATGAGTCGATTGGTATTGAAATTAAAAATCTCTGTGTTACTCTTAAAAGAGTAACCTACTAAACGAAATAGCCCTACCGATGACAGCTAGTAGGGCGATGGAGACAACAATGAACGCGAAAAATCATACGCATACCCGCACCCCCGCTGCACTGCCATCGTGTAGTACTAGCAATTGTGGACGTGACATGGAGATGGATATTTCCCAGGCAATACGGGAATACGGCCGGCTTACAGCGGAGCTGGCTGCAATGGCGTGCGCTATTGCAGACATGCACAAGCGAGGAACGCTCGACCAAGAATGGTTGGGAATGGCTATCAAAGAGATACGGGAAACGGAGCAAAAGCGTACGCTCATTTTCCAGGGGGCTACGGCATAACTAGGAACGATTGGTATTGAAATTCAAAAATTATATGTTACTCTTTTAAGAGTATAGCCACTAAACAAAA
>CALMNI010000111.1 GCA_937868555.1 uncultured bacterium
AAAGACATACGGCACTTACTTAATTAATATTTATTACTTAATTAATGGATTATATGAAACTAACTATCAAAGCAAGTAATCTTGAATTAACACCAGCGATTAAAGACTATATCCAAAAGAAAATGGACATGGCTGAAAAATATTTGGGTGATAGAAAGGTCATAGGCTGTGATTTTGAAGTTGAATTGACAACTAAACATCATCATAAAGGTGATATTTTTCGAGCCGAAGTTAATCTCTCGGTCGCTAAAGAGCTGATTAGAGTAGAAAAAACTGAAGCCGACTTATACAAGGCAATAGACAAGGTTAAGGATCATGTAGTTGAATTAATGAAAAAGTATAAGGAAAAGAAATTGGCTAAGCGCCGCAGCGGCAGCGCTGATTAGTATTTGCACGCATTTTTAGGGCTACGCAGGTGCGTGGCCCTTAGTTGATATTTTTGAGAAAATAGGTTAAAATTGCTTGACTATGTCTATAATTTCTAAATTGTTTGGCGATCCCAATGATAAGCAAATAAAGTCGTTACGGCCTCTTGTTGACTCCATTAACGCTCTTGAAGAGCGTTTTAAGGCTCTTAGCGATGATGAGCTTCGTTTGGCAACTCAAGATTTTCAAAAACGCTTAGGAATCAGCCGTTCCGAGGACGGAGCTCTTATCCAATCGTTGAATTTCGAGGAGCAAAAACCTATTCTTGATGAACTGCTGCCGGAGGCATTTGCGGCTGTGCGCGAAGCTTCAAGGCGTATTACGGGCCAGCGGCATTATGATGTTCAGCTCATTGGCGGAATCATTCTTCATCGCGGACAAATTGCCGAAATGAAAACGGGAGAAGGAAAAACCTTAGTGGCGACTCTTCCTTTATATTTAAATGCTTTAGCGGGACGAGGAGTGCATTTAGTTACCGTCAACGATTATCTTTCGCGCGTGGGTGCCGGCTGGATGGCGCCGGTTTTTGCGGCCTTGGGGTTATCAACCGGTGTTATTATTCACGATGAAGCCTTAGTGTATGACCCGGCACATGAAGATGATAAGCAATTTGATCCTCGCTTGCGCCATTTTCGCCCAGTGCAGAGGCGGGAAGCCTATGCCTGTGATATTTTATATGGCACCAATAATGAATTCGGCTTTGATTATTTGCGCGACAACATGGTTCAGCGCGCCGCCGAACGGGTACAGCGCGATTTGATTTTTTCCATTGTCGACGAAGTTGACTCAATCTTAATTGATGAAGCCCGTACCCCCTTAATTATTAGCGCACCGGCCGAAGAATCAACTGATAGGTATTATAGTTTTGCTGAATTAGTCGAACGTCTTAAAGAGGAGGAAGATTATAATGTTGATGAGAAGATGCGGGTTGCTACGCTAACTGAAGCGGGTATTTCAAAAATGGAAGATTGGCTGGGCATAGAAAATATATATGCCGTTGGCGGTATCCGCGAAGTCCATCATATTGAACAAGCTTTGAAAGCTCGGGTTCTATTCAAACGTGACCGAGATTATGTCGTTAAAGACGGCGAAGTTGTCATTGTTGATGAATTTACTGGCCGCTTAATGTTTGGCCGTCGTTATAGCGAGGGATTACACCAAGCGATTGAAGCTAAAGAAGGGGTAAAAATTCAGCGGGAAAGCCGAACCTTGGCTACTGTTACTTTTCAAAACTATTTCCGCATGTATAAGAAATTAGCTGGTATGACCGGTACAGCCTTAACGGAAGCGGAAGAGTTTTTCAAAATTTATGCATTAGAAACAGTATCTGTGCCGACTAATCGCCCGACTGTTCGTAAGGATGAAAATGATTTGATTTACGCTACTGAAATGGGTAAATATCAAGCTGTTATTGCCGAAATTAAGGAGAGGCACGCCAAAGGCCAACCAGTGCTGGTTGGTACTATTTCCATTCAAAAAAACGAATTATTGGCCGGTTTGCTAGAACGAGAAGGCGTAAAGGCTCAACTCTTAAATGCCAAGCAGCATGAAAAAGAAGCTAATATTATTTCTCAGGCCGGTAAGCCAGGCGCTGTTACTATTGCAACCAACATGGCTGGCCGCGGTGTTGACATTATTTTAGGCGGAACGCCTTTTGATCAAGAAGCCTATGACAAAGTTGTCGCTGCCGGAGGTTTGCATGTTATCGGCACTGAACGGCACGAAGCGCGCCGCATTGACAATCAGTTGCGCGGACGCGCCGGACGCCAAGGCGATGCTGGTTCCAGCCGCTTTTATGTTTCCATGGAAGACGACTTAATGAGAATTTTCGGCGGCGATAGAATGAAGCGCTTAATGAAGTCTTTGAAATTACCGGAAGATACGCCTATTGAAAATAAAATTGTTTCACGCTCTATTGAATCAGCGCAAAAGCGAGTTGAAGGCAATAACTTTGATCTTCGTAAACATTTGGTTGAATATGATGACGTCATTAACCGCCATCGCGCCGCTATTTATAGCCGCCGAGCGGAAATTTTGCGAATTAGTGAAATTATTGAACCCCAGGAAGGCGATAAGACCTTGCGCGATATTATTTTAGGAATGGTTGAACATGAAATTGAGCACATTGTCAGCACCCATACCGTTGCCGACTATTCTAAAGAATGGAATTTAAAAGAACTGCGCGAGGCAATAGCGACGGTATTTCCAGTTGAAGAAAATTTTGAAGTTCAGCTGGCTGAACTAACATCTGATGCTTCTAAGCTTGATAAGGTTCATTTGCGCACGGAGATTATTGAACGCTTAGTTGCAATGGCGCAAACTACCTACGATAAAATGACAATATTAGCTGTTGAGGCTGGCTTTAATTGGAGCGAAGTAGAGCGCTCGGTATTATTGCGTTCTATTGATATGCTTTGGATGGATCACCTCGAAACTATGGACTATATGCGCCGCGGCATAGGCTTGCGCGGCTATGGACAGCGCGATCCTCTAGTTGAATATAAAAAAGAAGCCTATAGAATGTACAGCGAATTGAATGAGCTTATTGAAAAACAGGTTGCCTACTCAATCTTTAAGATTGGCGGTTTGCAAGAATTTGTCATGCCTTCGGTAAACCTTTCCAATATCACTGTTTCAGCACCGGCAAAAACCATGGATAATAACAATTCCAGTTCGGAAACATCTCAGGTCTATATTGAACGTAAAGTTAAGGACAGCGAGGGCAATGAAGTCGGACGCAATGATCAATGTCCCTGCGGCAGCGGCAAAAAATATAAAAAGTGCGGTTTGCTTGATACTCCTGAACACCAAGCAAACATGGCCAAGAAATAACCATATGCTTCCCTTGGGAATATACAAGCATTACAAGGGGCATGAATATAGGCTTATAGGGATCGCCAAGCATTCGGAAAGCCTTGAAGAAATGGCGGTGTATGAAGATGTTAGCGACTCCTCAAAGAAGTGGGTAAGACCTTTGGCAATGTTCAATGAAGAGATTGAATTTAATGGAAAAAGGATAAAACGTTTTACTTTGATAGAAAATAATTAAGAAGTATGGCAATTTTTGCTATTGGCGTCGGAGTAAATAATTTTGTTATTAAAGATAATAAAGTGCTTTTAGGAAAAAGAGCTGGAAATCGTTCTGGCTCAGGCCTTTGGAATTTGCCGGGTGGACACCTTGAGTTTGGTGAGCATTTAATTGAAGGCGCGAGTCGAGAATTGTTTGAAGAAACTGGCCTAGTTGCCAAAAAAAGCCATTTTGTACAGCTAATCAACAGCCCGGATCAAGATGAATTTCATTACATACAAATAAATTTTATGGTTACGGACTGGGAAGGGGAACTGGTATTAAAAGAGCCGGACAAGTGCAGCGAATGGAAATGGTTTGATCTAGATAATTTGCCGGAAGACATTTTTTACGCGCACAAGCAATTTTTCCCCGCTTTAAAAGAGGGGGTAAGCTTCGTTGATTAATATGACTGATTTAGCAATTATCCTACAGGTTGGGGTAAAAATACTTCTTAAGAATAAAGAAGGGAAGTATTTATTGCTGCGCCGTTCCCTTGAAAAGTATCCTGAAATTAAGGGGCGCTGGGATGCAGTTGGCGGACGCATAGAGCCCGGAACGTCTTTAATGGATAATTTGCGGCGCGAAGTGCGCGAAGAAACAGCCCTCACGATCGTAGGTATGCCTACTCTAATTGGCGGCCAAGATATTTTACGAGTACCCGGAAAACATATTGTCCGCTTAACGTACATGGGCGAAGCGGAAGGGGAAATTGTTCTTGATACGAATGAAAATGATACGTATCAGTGGTATACGCCAGAAGAAATTAAAAATCTTGAGGATATTGATGTATACTTAAAGCAACTATATGAAAGCAAATTCTAACAAAGAAGTGGTAGTCGCTATCAGCGGTGGTTTTGATCCCATGCATATAGGGCATGTCCGCATGATACAAGAAGCAGCGCAGCTTGGAGACAAGCTTGTTGTTATTTTAAATAATGACAATTGGCTGCGCGCAAAAAAAGGCTATGTTTTTATGCCTCAGCAAGAACGCAAAGAATTGCTTGAAGCTGTACGGGGCGTCGATAAGGTAGTTTTAACTAAGCATCCACGTAATCTTACTGATAATAGTGTGTGCGAAGAACTGCGTAAAATAAAACCAGATATTTTTGCAAACGGGGGCGATAGGGGTAATACTAATACTCCCGAAAGCTTACTTTGTAAAAAAATGGGTATTAAGCTTGTGTTTGAAGTAGGGCGTGGCGGCAAAGTTCAATCAAGCTCCTGGCTTGTTGGTAAGGCTATGGCAAAAGGAAAAAAGAAGCTATAATACAAGCATGATTATCATTGGACTAGCTGGACATCCTTCGTCAGGGAAAGATACTGCAGCTGATTATATAGCCTCTCGAGGCTTTTTTCATATTTCACTTGGCGATTTATTACGTGAAGAAATGACAAAACAAGGTTTGGCTATCGATAGACCATCGGTGCGAACCTTTGCTCGAGAAGAACGCGCCAAGCGCGGCGCTTTTTATCCCGTTGATATTGCAGTCACTCGCCTGCAGGAAAAAACCGTTATGAGCGGATTTAGAAACACCGCCGAGGTTTTATATATTAAAGAACGCTTCCCAAGGGAGTTTAAGCTTATTGCTTTGTCCGCTCCTATTGAAGCGCGCTATAAGCGAGCCCTAAGCCGCAACCGTATTGGCGACGATATTTCCTTCCTTGAATTTAAAGCGCAAGAAGAGGCTGAAAAAAATCACAATCCAGAAACACATGAGGTTGATAATGTTTTAGCCATGGCCGATATAACTATTGAAAATTCTGAAGGACTTGATGAATTTATACAAAAAATTGATAAACTCTTAGCCAGTTTTTAAAAAAGCGCCCGTAGGCGCTTTTTTTATTCTTGTTTTATCTCTTGAGATTCTATATTAGAACTGCCGCTTTGGCGAATAACCGTTACTTGAGGGGACCCATAGTATTTTAGGTCAGAAGCACCGCTGAGATTGCTTTCAAGGTGCTGAGCTGCTTTTACAATGGCATTAGTGGCTCCGCTAGCCTCAATAGTAACATCCTGAGCATCGCAGTCAGAGGAATCAATAGAGCTAGCTCCCGAAGCCTTTATTTCAAGGGCCTGCGCGCTACCGGAGATTTCCGCGTTTGATGATCCGCTGAGGCTTAATGAAAGCTTTTTATAGGATCCGGCTACTGTTATATCAGAAGCGCCTGATACGACAGCCGTAAAGGAATCAGCTCTAAATCCACTGACATCAGCATCGGAGCTGCCGCTTAAGCGGAGAAAATCGAGTTGAGGAAGCGTAATGAGGACAGCGGGAGTTTGCCGACGACAGAAAAAACAAATAGGGCGATTTTTATAGGTATGGTCGAGCGCTAAGCTGCCATTTTTTACATCAACTCGGACTTCTTCTAAATCTTGCTTATAACCCTTTACTGTTACTGAGTAGTCCTTGCCCGCTGTGATTGTAGCATCGTACTGTCCGCGGATTTCAATTTTAGAAAAATCTTTTAGTTCGCTGTAGTTTTTTTCTTGGATAGATCCTTGAATTGAATTGACGGTATTTTCTATACGAGGCATGGAGCGCGTAATGATAACGCTGGTGCCAATGGTAGCAATAACCCAAAGCGCTGCCAATCCAAGCGCAATGCTTGGGTTAAGATGGGGGCGGCGCTTAATAAGGGCGCCCCCCGCTCGAGTGATAAAGAAAAGGGGAATGGTAATAACAAAGAATGCTAAGACAATAAGAATTTGATATTCATAACTACTAAAAGCGCCAACAATGCTTTGATCCATATAGGGCGATTGACGGTTAAAGAAAAGATTGGCCGCAATAAAGGCCGCAAAGAAAATAAGCGCTGCGCTGGCGATCGCAATGACCAGCCCAATTAACTTTCCAATATTGCGAATTATAAGAATAATAAGGTTTTTAAAGAAGGTAAGTATTTTATTAAATCCTCCGTTAGCATTTACGCTATGAATGCGCTCTTTGACCATATTTTCAAGTTCCGCGACCGTTGTTGCCTTTCCGCGCATTTCTAGTTTTTCCGAAGGAGTTTTCGCTTCAGGAACTAAGAACCATAGGATAATGTAAAGGCCGATTCCCCAGCCGCCAGTAAGAGCAGCGATAATGAAAATAATCCGGATGATAAGGGGGCTGCAATTGAAGTAGGCGGCAATTCCTGAGGCGACACCCCCTATGATGGCATTATCGGTATTTCTATAGAGGCGGCGACTTGGCATGGCTTCTTCTTGATCTGCTTTTTCATCTCCTGATAGTTCTTCTACGGTTCCCATCTCTTTGATAATTCTTTCAATAGAGTTTTTTGAAAGGACTTGCACTTTTGTTGCAGTAAGTTCTTTTTGAAATTGTTCGGCCAAACGACTTTCAATATCAGCGTATACTTCGCTGCCGTAGTTAAATGTGGAAAAATAGCGCTTAACAGAAGCGAGATATTGTTCGAGGAGGGGATAGGCGTCCTCTTCAAGCGTAAAAGCCATGCCGGCTACTGTTATGTTAATTGTTTTATTCATATGCTTTGCGTAAGTTGTTTAATAGAATTACTGAGCGATTCGTAGGTCGTTGACAGAACTTCGGCAGCACGCCGACCATTTTCTGTTATCGAATAATACTTCCGCGGCGGCCCTTCGTTTGACTCAGACCAGGCATAACTAGCCAGTCCGGCCTCCTTAAGTCGGGAGAGGATGGGATACAGTGTCCCCTCGACTACTAAAAGGTCATATTGTTTTAAAAGGGCAATGATATCCGAGGCATACATCTCCCGTTGGGAAATAGCCGCTAAGACGCAGTATTCGAGTGTACCGCGCCGTAATTGCGCTTTGGCGTTATCTACATAGTTGTTTATATCCATATAAGTACATAATAACACATACTACTATGCGGTGCAAGCTACTGGGTGTGGATAAATAAAATTGTCATTTCGAAGGAGTTTGCCGGGCGGCAGGTGAAACGACTGAAAAATCTGTTATACTAAAAGAGATCTCACTAGCATTTTTATTCTATGGAAGAAATTGAAGTCAAGTTTTTAAATATTAATCCAACAAGCTTGCAAGCTAAGCTGAAAAAAATTGGCGCTAAAAAAGTGGGTCATTATTTTTATAGGCGGCAAATGTTTGATTACGCTGATTGGCGGCTTGATAAAAAGTCGGCCTGGGTTAGATTGCGTGATGAAGGTGATAAAATCACCTTAGCGTATAAACAGAGACTTGGCGTTAAAAGTCATTCCGGAAAACATAATGATGGCGGCATGCAGGAAATAGAAATTGAAGTATCTGATTTTGATAAAACGTCTGCCATTCTATTGAGCACTGGATTAGTAAAAAAATACTATCAGGAGAATAAACGTATTCGCTGGAAAAAGGGAAATGTTGAATTTGATATTGATTTTTGGCCGCGTTTGAATCCCTATCTAGAAATAGAAGCTCCTTCGTGGAAGGCCATTGATAAAGCGATTGTTTTGCTAGGTTTGAATCCAGATGATAAAAAAATATTCACCGCTAACCAAGTCTATAAGCTTAATGGAATCAACGAGCTAGATTACGAAGAAATAACCTTTAAACGCTTTGTTAAGCGAAAAATACTTAAGAAATAAAATATGGCTAAAAATTTTGAAATAGAATTACGCGGACCCTTAAGCAGTGATGCTTTTAATCGCCTTAATGACTTTTTAAGTAAAAACGGAGTACTAAAAGAAAAGCGAAATAGAATCCTAATTGATTATTCAACATTTTTACCAGATCAGGGAATAAAAGAACGAACTAAGGACATACGTTTGCGCGTTACCAATAAGAAACCGGAAATAATAATTAAAGTTGGAAATTGGGGAGGCAGTGATCACCGCGAAGAACTCTCAGTTTTTGCCGAAGAAGGTTCTTTCGACACCTTAGTTAAATCTTTTCATGTTCTAGGCTATAGCAAAGGAGTGTTATGTGTCAGAAATAGTTCAATATATACCTATAAAGATATTGAATTTGCCGTTGTTGAAGTTCCGGGACATAGTTACTATTTTGAGGCTGAAAAAATAGTTAATTCAGAACCTGAAAAAGAAGAAGCACTTCATGATATTCATGCTGTTTGTGCTGAATTAGGACTACATTTTTTTGATGATGCTAATTTTTTTACTTATATTGAGACTTTAAATAAAGAGGCTAATGAAATTTTTGATTTTAAAAATTATACAGAAGGGTACTTTAAAGCCAGATTTGATTTATAAACTAAGTTCCCGTCGGAATCTTCGGCTTAAAGCCGGGATTCGGGAGTTTATTTTAATATGAAGCCTTCCGCAATCATGATTCATCACACGGCGGTTTCGAGAGAAAAGAATAATGATCAATTTAAGGCAACTAACGAGTATCATAAGAAAAAATGGAATAGCAAAAGCAGCCTAGGCTATTATGTTGGCTATCATTATGAAATTGCCGCCAACGGCAGGGTAAAGCAGGCAAGAAAAGACGGAGAAGTAGCGGTTGCTTGTTACCAACAAAACATGAACGATGGTCATTGTCTTCATCTTTGCCTTGATGGAGATTTTGATAATGAAGAACCTTGTCCTGAGCAAATATACGCTCTAAGAGATTTACTCCGAAAGTTAGCTAAAAAGTATCATATAAAGTCGGAAAATATATATTTTCACCGTAATTACGCTAAAAAGACTTGCCCAGGCAATAAAATGAACATAGCCTTTATTCAAAGCTTAGTGGAAATTTAGAGTCTATTTAAAGTTTTTATCCCCTTGCTTTTTAGGGGCTTTGCTGTATAATACCCAAATAACATTAATATTTTTCTATGGCAGAATCACGCTTTACACGGATGCTGAAACCGCGCGGAAAGGGTAAAACCTGGCGCAGTTTTCTTATTATCCTCGTTATTATTGTTGCCGGTTGCCTTGTTGTTTTTGGCGCCGACTACAACCGTTTTGTTTCAGCCTATAAGCTTCCTTTGCCGCATGTAAAAGAAGTTCCTTTTCGTTTAGGGCTTGATTTGCTCGGCGGATCGCAATTGACCTATGACGCCGATGTTTCAGCTGTTCCGGCTGGCGAACAATCCGCGGCAGTTGAAGGCGCTCGCGATGTTATTGAAAAGCGCGTTAACGTTTTCGGCGTTAGCGAACCATTAGTTCAAGTTAACCGGGCTGCGGATGGAAAGTACCGTATCAGTGTTGAACTTGCTGGTATTAAAGACATTGGTGAGGCCATTAAAAAAATTGGTGAAACTCCGTTGTTAGAATTTAAGGAACAAAATACTACTCGTCGGGAGCTAACGGCCGCTGAGAAAAAAGATTTGGAAGCATTTAACGCTAAAGCAAAAAAACAAGCGGACGAAATTTCGGCTAAAGTTAATGCTAACGGTGATTTTTCGGCTTTAGCTAAGCAATATAGCCAAGATGACTTGAGTAAGGATAAAGGCGGCGAAGTAGGCTGGCTTTCAAAGCGCGATAACGCCGATTTGGATAAAATTGCTTCAGCAATCCCGGTAGGCCAAGCTGCTAAGACTCCGACATTAACGGCTGAAGGGTACGACATTATTAAAGTAAATGAGCGCCGCATCAAAGAGGTAAAGGCTTCCCATCTTTTGTTGTGCTATAAGGGAGCTGAGGGCTGCACATCGGAAATGAGCAAAGAAGATGCATATAAAAAAATTAAGGAGTTAAAGGCGCAAGCTAATCCGAAAAATTTCGCTGATCTCGTAAAGAAAAATTCTACCGACGCTTCTAATAAAGATAGGGGCGGAGATTTAGGTTGGTTTGGCCGCGATATTATGGCCAAGCCTTTTGAAGACGCGGTTTTCGCGCAAAAAACCGGGACAATTTCTTTTGTTGTTGAAACAAAATTCGGTTATCATCTTATTTATAAAGCAGACGAAAATCCAGAATATCGCTTAAGCCATATCTTGACCAAAACTAAATCAACGGAAGATATTCTTGGTCCGCAGTCTGATTGGAAAAATACTGAATTGGGCGGAAAAAACCTAAAGCGCGCTACTGTTCAATTCAATCCTAGTGACAATACACCTGAAGTAAGCTTGGAATTCGATGATGCTGGTGCGAAGATGTTTGAAGAGATAACTGGGCGTAACGTTGGCAAACCGGTTGCTATTTTCTTAGATGGCTATGCTATTAGTACGCCTAATGTCAATGAAAAAATTACCGGCGGCAAAGCCGTTATCAGCGGAAGCTTCAGCATTACGGAAGCTAGGGATTTATCAAAACGTTTAAACGCCGGCGCTTTGCCTGTTCCTATTACTTTGGTTAATCAGCAAACCGTAGGAGCCAGTCTTGGCCAACAGTCAGTCGACAACAGTCTTAAAGCCGGTTTTATAGGCTTGATTCTTGTTGCCTTATTCATGATTATCTTCTACCGCTTCCTTGGATTCTTATCGATAATTGCTTTGGCCGCGTATGGAATTTTGTCACTTGCCATATTTAAACTGTGGCCGGTCACTATTACGCTTTCTGGTATTGCTGGTTTTATCCTATCTATAGGAATGGCTGTTGACGCCAACATTCTTATTTTTGAACGCTTAAAAGAAGAATTACGCAACGGAAAGTCATTATCAATGGCGATTCAAGAAGGATTTACCCGAGCCTGGCCATCGATTCGCGATAGTAACCTAACAACTATTCTTACAACCTTAGTTTTGATTGAATTCTCAACCAGTATTATTAAGGGCTTTGCAATTACGCTTTTGCTTGGAACATTGCTTTCGATGTTTAGTGCCATTACCTTAACACGCAATTTGCTTCGTCTTTTCAGTGAACAGTGGTTTGAAAAGCATCGCTGGCTCATTGGCTATAAGCATAAGAACTAACTCTATGTACCAGATAATTTCTAAAAGCAAACTTTGGCTTTCCATCTCAGGAGCATTAATGATCGCGTCGGTTATTATGCTTTCAATGTGGGGCCTTAAACCCGGCATCGACTTTACCGGCGGCAGTCTTTTGGAAGGTAAGTTTTTGCAAGATAGACCGAGCGTAACGCAAATTGAAGATAAGCTAAAAGACCTAGATCTTCATAGTTTAACAGTTCAGCCAGTAGCTGACCGCGGTGTTATCTTGCGTTTTCAAGAAACAAGCGAAGATACGCACCAGGCAATTTTGAAAAAACTTGAATCTTTCGCCCCTGCTTCTAAAGATAAAAATGCGGCTGTAAGCGCTTTTGAAGAGCAGCGCTTTGAAGCCGTGGGCCCATCCGTGGGTCAAGAATTGCAGCGCAAAGCTATTTACGCGATTATTCTTGTATTACTCGCTATTAGTATTTATATTGCCATTGCCTTTCGCGGTGTATCCCGCCCTGTTCCTTCTTGGAAATATGGAGCTGCGACATTAATCGGTTTATTCCATGACGTTGTTATTGTTCTTGGCTTTTTTTCCTGGCTCGGACATTTCCAAGGCGTCGAAGTTAACACTAGTTTCGTTGCCGCGGTCTTAACTGTTCTTGGCTTCAGCGTCCACGACACCATTGTGGTATTCGACCGTATTCGAGAAAATTTGCCCCGCTCTAATTCTGATTTCGCTGGAACAGTAAACGCGAGCTTGAATCAAACACTTACTCGTTCTATAAATACTTCTTTGACTGTCCTTTTGGTATTATTCTCAATTGCCATCTTAGGAGGGGAGTCAATCCATTACTTTGCCCTCGCGCTGTTGGTTGGTATTTTCTTCGGAACCTATAGTTCGATCTTCTTAGCGTCGCCGCTTTTGGTCGTTTGGCAGCACTGGCAGCAGAAAAATTCATAGGCCCTAAAAGACAGCAATTACAGGTTTCTTCTTGAAAGAAGAGCCTGTTTTTGTTTTGACAGAGGGGGTATTTTCCGGTATACTTCCTAAACAAACTCTTTATGCGACAATCACTCCTATTCACCAAAACAATCAAAGAAACCCCTAAAGACGAGGTTTCAAAAAATGCCCAGCTTTTATTACGAGCCGGTTTTATATATAAAGAAATGGCTGGAGCCTATGGCTTCTTACCCTTGGGTCTTAGGGTGTTCAAAAAAATAGAACAGCTCATTCGCGAAGAAATGGACTCGCTGGGTGCGCAAGAAATTACCCTTCCTTCTTTGCAAAATAAAGAAACATGGGAGCCGACTAACCAATGGGATGATGAGCAGGTTGATATTTGGTTTAAGACAACATTAAAAAATGAAAGCGTTCTTGGCTTAGCTTTTACGCACGAAGCGCCGATGACAAAATTAATGTTAAGCTACATTAATTCATATAGGGATTTGCCGAAACTGTTATACCAATTTCAAACTAAATTTCGAAATGAAGCGCGTGCAAAAAGCGGCATCATGCGTTCCCGGGAATTTGTAATGAAGGACATGTATTCTTTTTGCCGTAGTAACGAAGAGCATGCAGCGGTATATGACCAAGCTAAGCAAGCCTATCTAAGAATTTTTAATCGTCTTGGACTTGGCGACATTACCTATGTGACATACGCATCAGGGGGTGTGTTCGCTAAATTTTCACATGAATTCCAAACTCTAACCGATGCCGGCGAAGATACAATTTACGTTTCCCGCGAGAAAAAAATTGCCGTTAATAAAGAAGTGTATACTCCGGAATTGCTGGCCGAATTAGGTTTAACCGCTGAGGAGTTAAGCGAAGAAAAAGCGGCTGAAGTAGGAAATATATTTAATTTAGGGACGCGTTTCTCTTCGGCTTTAGGCCTCGCCTTTATTGATGAAAACGGCGAAAAACATGATGTCATCATGGGATCTTACGGCATAGGCCCGGCGCGCGTTATGGGAACCATCGTCGAGGCTTTCTCAGATGAAAAGGGAATTACATGGCCTGAAACAATAGCTCCTTTTCGCTTACATCTTTTATCGCTCGGTGATACCGCTGATGTTACCCATGCGGCTGAAAACGCGTATTCAAAACTGCGTGCTGCCGGCATAGAAGTTTTGTTTGATGACAGGGCGGGCATAGGTAATGGCGCTAAATTTATTGATGCTGATTTAATTGGCTGCCCGTGGCGCTTGGTAATCAGCGAAAAAAGTTTAGCGCATAACAAAATAGAACTAAAGAGACGAACTGAAAACGATTCTTCCTTGCATACTATCGACGAGCTTATTAGTAAGTTTTCTCAGTAAATATATATTGGCATGTTCAATTCATTTTTTGGAAAATTTAGTAAAGACCTTGGGATTGACCTTGGCACAGCTAATACCCTCGTCTACACCCCTGACAAGGGCATTTTAATCAACGAACCTTCTGTTGTTGCTGTTAATACGCGCACGGAGGAAATTTTAGCTGTGGGTGAAAATGCTAAACGCATGATCGGGAAGACTCCGGCGCATATTCAAGTTATTAAGCCTTTAGTAGACGGAGTTATCTCGGACTTTGAAGTGACTGAGAAAATGCTCAAGTATTTTATTGATAAGGCACACAACGAACAGTTTACGTTAGCACCTCGCCCTAGAGTGGTTATAGGCATTCCTTTGGATGTTACCGAAGTCGAGAAGAAAGCCGTTGAAGATGCTGCTAAGTCAGCCGGTGCGCGCCAAGTTTATTTAGTCGAGGAGCCCATGGCGGCGGCCATTGGCGCTCGCTTACCAGTAACCGAGGCGACAGCAACAATGGTGGTTGATATAGGCGGCGGGACTACTGAAATTGCGGTTATTTCTTTAGGAGGAGCAGTTAACTGGAAAAATCTCCGCTTGGCTGGCAATTTTTTAAATCATGAAATTATTCAGTACGTGCGCGAAGAATTTAACCTTTTAATCGGTGAACAGCTGGCCGAAGAAATAAAAGTCCGCATAGGCTCAGCGGCGCCTCTTAAAGAATCATTAGAAATGATGGTGCGGGGACGCGATCTTATGAATGGGCTGCCTAAAGAAATGCGCATTACCGACGGACAAGTTCGCGAAGCTATTGCCCGAACCATTCATCAAATTATAGATAATATAAAATTAATTTTAGAAACAACTCCTCCCGAGCTTGTGGCTGACATTTATGAATATGGCATCGTACTAACGGGCGGAGGGGCACTGTTGCGCGGACTTGATCAAGAAATAGCCCAAGCAACTAAAATTTCTGTTCGCGCCGCTGACGATCCTTTGACCTGTGTTGTACGCGGTACCGGAATTCTTTTAGCTGATGCGGCTTTGCTTGATAGAGTAGTCGCTCCTGGAACACGCGATTTGTGATATGAAAAAAAATCATTCTTTGCTTACGCTGGGGGCTTTATTCGCCGTTGCTGCGCTTATTATTTTAGTCGGACTATTGGGCTGGTTTCGCCCCATAGGTGTTATAGGTACGCATATTTTTAAGCCGGTAGTTGCCCTATGGTACCGCATATCTGATACAGTTTATCCCCGAATTAACGACGGGAAAAGCATAGGAGAGCTGCAAGAACAGCTTTCAGCAACTCTAGCTGATAACCGCCGCCTGCTGGCTGAAAATGCAAAACTAGGGCAAATCACTGAAGAAAATAAAACGCTTCGAAAGTTTATTAATTTTTTTGATAAAAAAAATATTACCTACGAAATTGCCGGTGTTGTTGCACGCGGAAAAGCGGGTGACAGTTGGCAATCACAGCAAGTTATTACCTTGAATCGAGGCAGCAAGCAAGGGCTGGTAGCAGGTATGCCCATTGTTGATGGAGAAGGCATACTTCTTGGAAAATTAACAACTGTTTCTGATGACGTATCGGAAGCCTGTTTATTATTTGATGCAAACTGCCGCATTGCGGTGGCGGTTCAGAATGAGCCGTCCACGTTAGGTGTCGTGCAAAGCGATCTTAATTTAACTACCAAGGTTGATTTTATTAGTCAAAATCATTCGGTTCCTGAAAATAGCATTCTTGTTAGCTCCGGCTTAGAGCAATATATGCCTGCCGGATTAGTGGTTGGCCGAGTCACGGCTGTGATCAAAGAGGGAAATGAATTATGGCAGCATGCGATAATACAACCTCTGGCAAACTTTGATTCCATTCGTGTTGTGGCAGTTATTAAATA